>JAYENM010000046.1:0-22370 GCA_034722095.1 Caldifarciminota bacterium
AAGAGAGAACCTATAAAGCTGGTACTAAGGTTCTTAAGGAGGGTGAACCTCCCATAGAGTTTTTCATATGTATTGAGGGAGAGTTGGCAATTCAGATTGATGTACCAGGTAGAGGAGCTATCACGACCCGTACGATAAGTGACAGGAGTATTTTCGGCTGGTCGGCACTGGCAAACAGCCCGCGTTATGAAGCATCAGTGGTAACAAACAAAGATTCTAAAGCGTTGGTTTTCAGTGGAACCGAGCTGAAAAAGATGTTTGAGAAATATCCTCGGATGGGTTATCTTGTAATACGAAATCTAATTGATGTAGTATCTTCACGTCTTCAAGATGTGCGGTTCGGCCTTGCAAGTTGTATTATAGACTACCGTAAAAGCTAACTCTGAATTGAAAAGTTCTCTATACCGGTTGAAGAAAGAAAATTCGGAAAAGGAGTTTTATACGGCATTAGAAAGTATCGATCCCTTGCGTAGTATTCCAATTGTAGGAGAGAAGTGACCTTTTATGAACATATTATCTGCCATTGGCAATACGCCACTTGTAGAATTAACTAATTTAAACGAAAATCCAAAGGTAAGGATTTTCGGCAAACTTGAAGGGTGTAACCCTGGTGGTTCAGTTAAAGACCGTCCTGCCTATTATATGGTAAAGAAGGCAGAAGAGTCAGGAGAACTTACCGCAGGGAAAATAATACTTGAACCGACATCGGGAAATACAGGAATTGCACTGGCGATGATAGGAGCTGCAAAAGGATATAAGGTCAAACTTTGTATGCCCGAATGTGTCAGTATGGAGAGGCACCGTATCCTTGAGGCGTTTGGTGCTGAAGTTGTACTCACCCCCGCAAAAGAGGGCACCGATGGTGCTATTAGAAAGGTTCAAGAGCTTGCCACCGAGGAACCGAATAGGTATTACATGCCCAATCAATTTGAAAACGAGAACAATGTTCTTGCTCACTATGAGACAACCGGACCCGAAATCTTTTCACAAACAAACGGAGAAGTAGATGTATTTGTTGCTGGTATGGGAACAGGGGGAACCCTGATGGGAGTAGGCAGATACCTAAAAGAGAGGAAGTCCGGGGTGAGAATCGTTGGGGTTGAACCTGAAAAAGGACACGCAATACAGGGACTCAAAAATATGACTGAATCCATTGTTCCTAAGATCTTTCATCCGAAGGAGTTAGACGAGGTTTTTGTAGTTGAGGATGACCCAGCCTTTGAAATGTCAAGATTGCTTGCCACAAAAGAGGGAATTTTTGTTGGCATCTCAAGTGGCGCTGCAGTTACCGGCGCTTTGCATATAGCAAAGAAGATGCGCTCTGGCACAGTTGTTGTGGTTCTACCCGACCGTGGTGACCGTTACTTGAGCACTACACTGTTCAGGTCAATATGTGCGAAATGCCCTCCGTAACCTGCCTTCCCTAACATAAAAATCCGTCTAATCCCTGTCCCTGCCTACCGGCAGGCAGGCGCTATATCCCGATATTGTATTTTTTTCTTGACATTATTTCAATTTAGTTGTATAATATTGATGATAGAGGTAGATAAAATGAGAGGTGACAAAATCAACACAGCAAGCAAACGCGGGACAAGGAGGTCTGTGTCCCCCAAGTATTGTTGAAAATTAGACGCTGATAAACGCTGATTAACACAGGTAAATTGTTAGGCATGTAGGCACGATTTTAAATCGTGCAAAGGCGAAAGCAAACCGTGCATAGAATAGCACAAATTAAATTTGTGCCTACAATCCCACAAGGAATAGAAATATTTCATAAGCTCTTAACGGGGCACAATCTCTACGGTTAAGTTTTTGACATTACTCAATATTTAATCAGAAAAAAGATGAAAGATAAAGATAAAACAAAAGAGCAGCTTATAAAAGAACTGCGGGAGAGTGAAGAAAAACTCAGAAGCTTTATTAAATCCAGTACGATAGGCATATGGTGCTTTAAACCGGAAGAACCCGTGGACATTACACTCCCAGAGGAGAGGTTACTTGAGGAAGCCTTTAAAAGTATATGTGTGGAATGCAATGAAACATATGCCAGGATGATGGGCACGACAAAAGATAAGATTCTTGGTATAAGACTCTCTGAAATTGAACCTGATACAGAGGAAAACAGGGAATATCTTAGGGCATTTATTCGCAATGGATTTAGAATCTCGGGCGGTATTTCACACGAAATCGACAAAAAGGGGAATGAAAAATATTTCTCAAATTCTTTTGCTGGGACTATAAAAAATGGCAACCTCATCGAAACCTGGGGAACCCAGACTGATATCACCGAACAGAAGAAGGTTGAGAAGTTGCTAAGATTTGAGCAGGAGCAATTGAGATCCATATTTGATGGGATTGACGAAATCATCTATGTTGCCGACCCGGAGACCTATGAGGTTCTATATATTAACCAGGCTCTCCGCAATTCTTTCGGTGATGTAGAAGGTAAGAAGTGTTTCAAAGCATTTCAAAATCTGGATACTCCCTGTCCATTCTGCACCAATGATAAGATATTTGGAGAAAACATAGGGAAGACATACATCTGGGAGTGGCAAAATAAGATTAATAAAAGGTGGTATCGTTGTACAGACCGGGCAATCCGTTGGCCTGATGGTAGATGGGTTCGCTATGAAATGGCCATTGATATTACAGAGAGTAAACGGATGAGTGAGGAGTTGAAAGAGCGTCGGATGTACCTGGAGAATATAATAAGGTATCTCCCTGATGCTGTTATCACACAGGATGCCGAGGGTAAGATTTTGGAATGGAATCCTGAAGCAGAGAGGTTGTTCGGGTATACATCCAAGGAGGCAGTCGGTAAAAAACTTGACGACCTTACCACATCACCTGACCCCGATAAATTCAAAGAAGCAACCAGTTTCACCCAGCAAATTCTTGCTGGGGAGCCCATTTCCCCTGTAGAGGTAGTTCGCTACAAGAAGGACGGTACACCTGTGGATGTTGTCCTTTCGTCATCGCCCATTCTTGTAGATGGTAAAATAACAGGAGTAATTTCATTATATAGGGATATTACAGAGTCTAAACGGCTGGAAAGAGAGGTAAAAGAGCGTCGATTGTATCTTGAGAGTGTGATAAGCAGCACCCCGGATGCCATCATCACTGCAGACGATAAACAAAGGATTTTGGAATGGAATCCCGGAGCGGAGAGGCTCTTTGGCTACTCGCGCGATGAGGTGATAGGGCAGTATATTGATGACCTCGTCACGGGCTCCAATCCCGATGCATTAAAAGAGGCTACCTCCTTAACAAAACAAGTTCTGACGGAGAAGAAGAGAGTTCCGCCCACTAGGACTGTTCGCTATCGCAAGGATGGTACACCAGTGGATGTCATTCTCTCCGGTTCACCTATATTGCTTGGGAACAGATTAGTAGGAGTTATTGCTACATACACAGACATTACCGAGCACAAAAAGGAAGAGAAAATGAGAGAATCAATTTATAGAATTGCAGAGGCGGTTGTAACCACGAAAGACATCAACGAACTCTTCAGTTTCATCCATAATACAATCAAGGGATTAATGCCCGCCGGAAATGCTTACATTGCCCTCTATGATTCTAAAACTGACTTGCTTAGTTTTCCATATTATGTTGATAAGTATGATACAGCTCCTCAGCTAAAGAGAGTGGGAATGGGTAAGGGACTTACCGAATATGTGCTTCATACAAAGAAACCGCTCCTGGCAACACCTGAAGTAATTTCAAGGTTACATAAAGAAGGCAAGATGGAAATAATTGGAACAATTCCAGTATCCTGGTTGGGTATTCCATTAATAATCGATGACGAGGTAATTGGTGTAATCACCGTTCAAAGCTATACAGAAGGGATTGAATATACGGAGAGGGACAAAGAGGTTCTTCAGTATGTATCCTATCAAATAGGACAGGCTGTAAGATACAAGCATGCAGAGGAGAAGATGCGTGAACAGTTGAGCGAGCTTCAAGCCTTTCATCGTGTTACTATAGGGCGAGAGAGCCGAATTATTGAACTTAAACACGAGGTAAATAAACTTCTGGAACGGTTTGGTGAAAAGAAAAAATATAAGGCGTGAGGTAATTGGCAATTGCAGATTGTAGATTTCAGATTACAGATTGTAGGAGGGAAAAGGAAAAAGGTTAAAGGATAAAGGATAAATTACTTAATGACCAAATGCCATATTATCGCGACTGGAAAGTCGCTCCCACAATTACTTAATGACCTAATGACCTAATAACCCAATGACCTAATTTAACCGAGAGGGGAAATGAAGGATAAAGATAAGACAAAAGAGCAACTTATAAAAGAGTCGGAAAAATTAAAGAAACGAATTACTGAATTGGAAAAGGCAGAAAGAGAGTGGAAGAAGGCAGAGGAGGAACTGCAGAAGAGCAATGAGTTGAAATCCTTGCTGATGGAAAGCTTCCCTAATAAAATCTTCCTTAAGGACACGGCTTCCGTCTACGTGTTTTGCAACTCTTTTTATGCAGCGGACATAGATATTAGCCCTGAGGAGATCCCTGGCAAGACCGATTACGACTTCTTTCCACGAGACCTCGCCGACAAATACCGCTCCGACGACCAGAGGATTATGGCATCTGGCCAGCTTGAGCAGATAGAAGAGAACTACAGAATTGGTGACGAAGAACGCATAGTTCTCACTGTAAAGACGCCTGTGCGAGACGCGGATGGCAGCGTTATCGATATACTGGGCATATTCACCGATATCACCGAGTATAAAAAAGCAGAGGAGGAGCTACGAGAGTCAGAGCTACAATATCGCACAGCTCTCGATTCGATGGGCGATACGATACATATCGTTGATAATGAGTTGCGACTCAGTCTATTCAACAAGGCGTTCACAAGATGGAATAAAGAGTTGGGTTTGGAGACAGATGTGATCGGTCGAACTGTATTTGAAGCTTTTCCCTTCTTACCAGATAGTGTTCGTGATGAATATCAAAAGGTATTTGACACAGGAGAAATCCTTATTACTGAGGAAAGCACCAAAATCGCGGGCAGGGAATTAATTACTGAAACACGAAAGATACCAATCTTCCAGGAAGGAAAAGTCGTCAGAATCATAACGGCCATTCGCGACATCACCGAACACAAACGTGCAGAAAAAGTTCAGAGTGCAATCTATAAAATCTCTGAAGCGACACCTTCTGTGCAGAATCTTGAAGAACTTTTTCATTCAATTCATGCCATAATTAGTGAGTTGATGCCAGCAAGCAATTTTTACATTGCAGTCTATGACGAAGCTACTGAGAAGGTCGGTTTTCCCTATTTCGTGGATAAATATGATAAAACACCTGCGCCTAAAAAACTCGGGAGAGGGATGACGGAGTATGTGTTAAGGACTGGAAAACCATTGTTAGCTCCCTGCAAAGCGATTGAAGATCTGGCGAAGAAAGGGGAGATAGAAATCTTCGGCACGCTACCTGTTTGCTGGCTGGGTGTTCCACTGAAAATACTAGAAAAGACCATAGGTGTGTTGGTTGTTCAGAGCTATACTGAAGATGTCAGATTTGGAGAAGAAGAAAAGGATATTCTCACATTTGTTTCAGAACAGGTAGCGATGGCAATAGAGCGCAAGCGGGCAGAAGAGCAGCGGCGGGAAAGTGAAGAACAGCATAGGAAAGTTATCGAAAATATTTGCAAATTTGTGCCAGATGGTCTGTTAGTTTTCACAGATAAATTAAACTTATTTTTAAAGAATAAGGCTTTTCAGGATATCATTCAAAAATATTCAGCAAAGCTAAACTATACAGAACAGGAACTCACGGAAATAATTATTGAACAGGTGAAAAATAGAATAATCAACAAGGATTACACAGAAATCAGGATTTCTAAAAAACAAGGATGAGGAAGCAAAAAATAGGCAAAATAATTTTTACTAAAGTATTGGAGATGCCTTTACCAAAATATCTTGCCTATATTGAAAAAACTACGAAAGAATTAACGAAGCCTTTAGTAACTCACGAGTTTGTCAATTTGAAGAATGCTGTGCAAAAGAAATTATTCTATGCCAAAATAATAATTAAAGATGGAACTTTGTGTTTTAAAGTTTTTGATAAACGTTTAGAGAATATCTATTCGACCCAAAATTGTACTGGAAATAAAACAATATGTTCCTTGAAATGGATCAATACCAGGAATACATTTTCTTTGCATGTTTTAAAAAGTCTTCTTCATTACCAGGGTAAATATTGGTCTTCTGGCAGAGAAGCAGACTTAAAACCTTTGACCTTAAAACAGTTTTTATCCTTATATCCTTTACAATATCTTGATCAAACCCGACTTTCAAGGTTGATTTCAAATTTACTGGTTATGAATCCTCAAAGTCAGCTCATAAATCTTAGGAGTTTATTTATATCAAAAAAAAAATGTCAAGCGTTTCTCATTAAAGAGATAGTTGAAAATAATAAAAACGCCTTGAAAGATAAGGATATCCAACATCTATTGGCTCAAAAAGGGGTACATTTATCCCTTAGATCGATATGTAATTGCAGAAAATTACTTAATATTCCCAACTATAGAGAAAAAGCCGCTTATTATGGAAAGGAGGTAACTTTTAGCGATTACATACTGTTATCAAAAAAATATTTCAATAGAATTCCGACTGAAGCTGGAGTTTATGAACTCTCCATTTCATCAAAAATTGATTATCCCAATTGCAGAAGTAATGTTATATATATTGGTTCTTCCAGAAACCTGCGTAAGCGAACAGCAAACTATACGGGTAGTAAATTAAAAAACAAGCGCTTGGGGAAATTTATCAGTAACTATGATGTATTTGTGCGTTTTTATTTAACAGAAAGTTACAGCTTAATAGAAAGAAGCCTTCTTAAAAGTTTTGCAAACAACTATGGCAGGTTACCAACAGCTAATAGCATAGGAGGATAATTATGGAAGAGGGACAAAAGGATATAGAAGAGCTTATTTTACAATTTGACATGGCAAGAATGATTTTTGAAGAAGAAGAAGCCCGTATTGTTGTATCCCTCAAAGACATCACCGAGCGCAAACAAGCGGAAGAAGAAATAAAGAAGAAAACGGAACAACTCATTTCCAGTCAGGAGGAACTTAAAAAGCTCTTTGCAGAATCAGAAGAATCCAGAAAATCACTTCTTAGTATCCTGGAAGATGTTACTGAAACACAGAATGCTTTGCAAAAATCGGAAAAAAGATTTCGAGACGTTGTTGTCAACACAGGAGACTGGATCTGGGAGACAGATGAAAAAGGATGTTACACCTACTGCAGTCCTGTCGTTAAACAGATTCTAGGTTATGAGTATAATGAAGTGCTCGGAAAATACTTCTATGACTTTTTCCATCCCGATAAGCGTGAAAAATTAAAAAAATCTGCATTTGAAGTCTTTAAAAAGAAAGAAGCATTTAAGAACTTTATAAACCAAAATGTGCATAAGAACGGACATACGGTTATTCTTGAAACGAGTGGTATTTCAATGCTTGATGATAAGGGAAATTTAGTTGGATACAGAGGCGTTGATAGGGATATTACTGAACGCAAGAGAATGGAAAAGGAAGTGATGAAGGCCCAGAGACTTGAATCACTTGGTTTGCTTGCTGGAGGTATAGCGCACGATTTTAACAACATTCTAACAGCAATTCTGGGCAATATTTCCCTTGTAAAGATGTATGTAAAACCTAAAGAAGAGGTTTTTGAAATATTAACAGAGGCAGAAAAAGCATCTTTACGTGCGAAGGATTTAACCCAACAATTACTTGTCTTTTCCAGGGGTGGAGAGCCCATTAAAAAGACCACTTCTATTCAGGAATCACTGAAGGAGTCAACGCAATTGGCCCTGACGGGTTCCAATGTCAGGTGTAAATTTTCTATTGACACGGACCTATGGTTAGTAGATGTTGATGAAGGCCAGTTCAATCAGGTCATTAACAATTTGGTTATCAATGCTTATCAGGCAATGCCAGAAGGTGGCACAGTAGAAGTTAAGGCGGAGAATATTACTGTAGAGGAAAAACAATTTCTACCCTTACAAAAAGGTAAATATGTAAAGATTTCCCTCAAAGACCAAGGAACGGGTATACCGGAAGAGCATCTCCCAAAGATATTTGATCCATATTTTACTACAAAGCAGAAAGGGAGTGGTCTGGGGCTTGCTACTGCCTATTCCATAATCCAAAAGCATAATGGACATATTGATGTAGAATCTGAACTGGGGGTTGGAACGACTTTCTATATTTATCTACCTATTTCTGAGAAACAAATTACAATTGGTGGACGAGAGACGAAAGAACTAATTAAAGGGGAAGGAAAAATATTGTTGATGGATGATGAGGATATTGTTCTGAAAATTGGTGGTAGGTTACTGAAATATCTGGGATATGATGTAGAGTTCGCTAAAGATGGTGCGGAGGCAATTGCACTGTATAAAAAGGCTAAAGAATCCGGGCAACCCTTTGACGCCGTGATACTGGATTTGATTGTTCCAGGTGCTATGGGAGGTAAGGAAGCCATTAAGAAAGTTATAAAGGTTGATTCTGATGTTAAAGCAATTGTTTCCAGTGGCTATTCTAACGACCCTATAATGGCTGATTATAGAAAGTTTGGTTTTAGTGGAGTCATTACAAAACCGTATAAAATAGAAGAACTGAGCAAGATGTTACATAAGGTAATAAAGGGAACTATAAAGCACATAAAATAGTAATTAAATTTAGCCTTATCTCTAAACCTTCCTTTCTGTCTTTTTATATTCGCAGAATTCTACGAAGTGCTCGCGTAAGTGCAGGAGTCTTACCGTCTGTCTTCTCTGTTCGTACCGTGATTTTTTAAAAATTAGTTGCAAATTTTTCTTGACAAAATGTGAATTTTGTGATATAATATACAGCTCTGAAGATTAGAGAGATTCGTGGTGTCGTGGTGTCAGGAGTTACCTCCTGACACTCCGTCGGAAGGTAACTTCCGACGACACAGGCGAGTTTAAATCTGTGTAATTTTTTCTAAAATCTGCTTGTCCCGTAGAAGCGACTTGTCCTGTGAAATGCTTAGCTATTTCTTCAGGAAGCTATTCAACGGGGTTTGCCCTGTTAGATAATACTTCATATCTAACGGGGTGAATAATCAGGTATAATATTATACCAAGGAGGGAGCTATGAAGATACAGCCAATTGGTAGAAGAGTGCTCGTTGAGCGCTTGGAACCAGAAGAGATTAAAAAAGGAGGGATAATAATCCCTGATACAGCAAAAGAAAAGCCTCAGCAGGGTAAAGTAATTGCAGTTGCTAAACCGGGTAAGGAAGAAGAACCGATGCAGGTAAAGAAGGGAGATAAGATATTATTTGGCAAGTATGCAGGCACAGAGATTGAGATGGACGGCAAGGAATATCTTATGATGCAGGAGGATGATATCCTCGGTATAATAAAAGAATAATTATGAAGCCACAGATTACACAGATTTATTAAATCCATAAAAATTTGTGCAATCCGTATCTGTGAAATCAGTGGCTAAGAAGGAGGTGTAATTATGGCAGCGAAAGAGATAATTTATAGTGAGGAAGCGAGAACAAAGATAAGGAATGGTGTTGAAAAATTGACAAATGCGGTAAAGGCGACACTGGGCCCAAAGGGAAGAAATGTAGGTCTGGAGAAGAAGTTTGGTGCCCCAACGGTTACAAAGGATGGTGTTACTGTTGCCAAGGAGATAGAACTTGAAGACCCATTTGAGAATATGGGAGCACAGATGGTGCGTGAGGTGGCTTCAAAGACATCCGATGTAGCCGGAGATGGAACCACAACCGCTACAGTGCTTGCTTGGTCAATGTATAAAGAGGGAATAAAGAATGTTGTTGCTGGAGCAAATCCAATGGCATTAAAGAGGGGTATAGAAAAGGCAGTAGAGAAGGTTATAGAGGGACTGAAAGAGATATCTACCCCCGCATCTGGAAGGATCGAAATTGCTCAGGTTGGTAGGATCTCAGCAAACAACGATGAGGAGATAGGGAATATAATTGCAGATGCTATGGATAGGGCAGGTAAGGATGGTGTTATCACGGTTGAAGAAGGAAAAGGCGTTGGCTTTGAACTTGACCTCGTTGAGGGGATGCAATTTGATAGAGGTTACATATCTCCTTATTTTGTAACAAATCCCGAGAAGATGGAGGCAGTTCTTGAGGAGCCGTATATCCTTATACACGATAAGAAAATCTCAGCAATGAAGGATTTCTTGCCAGCATTAGAGAAGGTAGCGCAGTCGGGTAAACAACTGCTTGTAATAACAGAGGATTTAGAAGGAGAAGCGCTTGCTACGCTGGTCGTCAACAAGATTAGAGGAACACTCCAGTGCTGTGCAGTGAAGGCACCGGGATACGGTGATAGGAGAAAGGAGATGCTGGAAGATGTTGCAGTTCTTACAGGTGGAAAGGTCATCTCTGAAGAGAAAGGAATGAAACTTGAGGCAGCAAGGCTGGAGGATTTTGGAAAGGCAAAGAAGGTGAGGATTGACAAGGAGAATACAACAATAGTAGAAGGGCTTGGTTCAAAGGCAGATATACAGGCAAGGATGTCGCAGATAAAGTTGCAAATAGAAGAGACAAAGTCCGATTATGATAGAGAAAAACTTCAGGAGAGGCTTGCCAGACTCGCTGGTGGTGTTGCTGTAATAAATGTTGGTGCGGCTACAGAGGTTGAGATGAAGGAGAAGAAGGCAAGGGTTGAGGATGCACTCCATGCAACCAAGGCAGCAGTAGAGGAAGGCACTGTTCCTGGGGGAGGCGTAGCATATTTGAGATGTATTCCAAAACTTGAAGGATTGAAGGTTGAGAGCGATGAGGCAATAGGAGTGAATATCGTGAAACGTGCCCTTGAGGAACCTGCAAGACAACTGATTGCAAATGCCGGCGAGGAACCATCTGTGATACTGGATAGAATAAGGAAAGATAAAAACAAGAACTTCGGATTTGATGTTGAGAAGTGCGAGTTCACTGATATGGTCAAGGGAGGAATTATAGACCCCACAAAGGTGACGAGGATTGCCCTGCAGAATGCAGCGTCCGTTGCCTCACTCCTCGTTACAACAGAGGCTATGGTAGCCGAAAAGAAAGAAGAGGAACAGGCACCACCTGCAATGCCCCCTGGTGGCATGGGTGGATACGGATATTAAGGATATACTATTTAGTGGGTGTGTGACAGTTTTGCCACACACCCATAGAGGGAGGTTGGATTTATGCCTACTTATGAGTATGAATGTACTCGCTGTGGACACAGGTTTGAGCGATTTCATGGGATGAGCGAAAAGGTAAATATTCTTTGTCCTTTGTGTAGGGAAAAGGCGAGAAGATGTATTACAAGTGTAAACGGTTTTATATTGAAGGGTTCGGGCTTCTTCCAGACCGATTATAAAAATAAGGAAGAGAAAAAGAGAACAGAGGGAGAGAAAAAGTAGGTAATTCGGTTTTCAATATGTAATGTTTGTATATTTACCTGGCTCCAGGACAAGACTGTTACTATATGCGCATAAGATACTTAAGACAAGGAAGATAGATATTCCTGTTATTTCTGTTGGAAATATAAATTTTGGGGGGTCTGGGAAGACCCCCTTTACTATATATCTATACAATCTCATACAGAAACCTGCCTGCGTATTGAAAAGGCCCTACAGGGATGAGACACTTCTCTATGAGAGATATAATATTCCCGTATCCGAAGGAAAGAATCGCTTGAAATTTGCCCTCCATGCAAGGGAGTTAGGATATGAGGCAGTCCTCTTGGACGACGGCTTCCAGTACTTGAGAATACAGAAAGCGCTTGACATTGTGCTTATAAACGCAAGAAGTGGTATAAACGGATTTCTGAGAGAGCCTCCATCGGGTCTCAAAAGGAGTGACATAGTTGTGATAACAAGCCCGACAGAGGGATTTAACACGAGCAGGTTGAAACATAGTTTATCAAAGCTGGTCAAAGATAAACCTATTATGGAGGCATTTTATAAACCCATCTCATTTGTTGATATAAATGTTAATGAAAAGCCTCTCTCATATTTTACAGGAGAGAAAGTTATACTTCTATCAGCTATAGCGGATCCTGTTTCATTTGAATATACTGCAAGAGCAACAGGAGTGAGGCCTCTCTTTCATATAAAATTTATAGACCATCACGAATATAATTTGAGAGATATTATAAAAATCAAAAAGAGGGCTCACCTTCCCATAATAACCACTGAAAAAGATATAGTGAAACTTGAGAAGCTGCATCCTGATATTGATATATACGCATTAAAGGTTAAATTAGAACTAAAGGAGCAAGAAGTGATTGCTGAGAAGATTCATGCTCTGTTCTGAATTTTTCAATTTCAAGGTGTTCTTGAATTTTTTGTTTGGTGATTATAAAACAGGGACTTGCCTGCCTACCGCAGGCAGGCAAGAGACTCTAAAGGGATTTATTTCTTTCTCGATCCCTTACAAGTCTCGTAAAGGTCCCTATCAAGAAGAAAGAGAAATTTAATCTCAAGATCCGTATGGACAGGGATTGAAAGAGAACTTAAGAGAAAAAGAGATAAGAAACAAAGAAAAATAATCTCTTCCAATCTCTTTAGTTCCCTGTTGAAAAAGATAATTTAACAGGGATTGAAAGAGAACACGAAGTGTCTCCAACTTAAGAGATAAAAAACCTGTCTACCGACAGTTAGATAAGAAATGAAAAAGAAGAATCTCTTCCCTGTTTAAAAAAATCTTAGTGTCTTTCTGGGTTGTTTCTATAACCCAGCTAAAAATATATGTTTATACTTTCATGTTTTAAGTGATTATATATGCTGTATAAAGACGCTGGCGTGAATGTAGAGAAGAAGGAATCTCTACTATCATATGTAAAAAAGTTTTCAGGTGAAATAGGCAGATTTGGAGGGAGGTTTCCACTCGACAAAAAAACGCTTGTTGCATCTGTTGACGGCGTTGGCACCAAACTGCTTATCGCCCTTTCGCTTCAAAAACATGATACGGTTGGAGAGGACCTTGTAAATCACTGTGTAGATGATATACTCTGTGAAGGGGCAAAACCACTCTTCTTTATGGATTATATAGGTATAGGTAAACTAAACGAGGCAATATTTGAGGGTTTAATTGCCGGAATAGTGAATGGCTGCAAGAAGAACGGTATTGTTCTTCTCGGAGGAGAGACCGCTGAACTCCCTTCTTTCTATACAGGCGACAGATACGACCTCGTTGGGTTTATTGTTGGTATGACGGATGAAAGAATGGCAGGAAATGATATAAGAGAAGGCGATGTGCTTGTAGGATTGCCTTCAAATGGACTTCATACCAATGGATACTCACTTGTAAGAAAGATTATTGAGGAGAAAAAACTATCTCTTGACAGGTATATATCCGAGTTTGGGCATACTTTGGGAGAGGAGCTTATGGGAGTCCACCGCTCATACCTTGGCCTTTTGTCTTGTTTTCCTCCTTTCTCGTCATCCTCTTCTCTCCCGACCATAAAGGGGATAGCGCATATAACAGGTGGCGGTTTTTATAGCAACATACCAAGAGCCATTCCCGATGGATATGGAGTTGTTATAAAGGGGAATAGTTGGCAGATTCCATCCGTATTCAAATTCATAAAAGAGATGGGCAAGGTGCCCGAAGATGAGATGTACAGGGTATTTAATATGGGAATAGGTATGGTGTTAATCGTGAATAGAAACAGAGCAGATACTATGCTGAATAGACTTGGAGAGGGCTATATAATAGGCGAAGTTACAAAGGAGAGGGGTTTGGTTTTGGCATTTTAGTATTGACTTATACATTTTTTTGTGGTATAATACTTGGTGATTATAAAACATTTGACACCAAAAAGTGTTTATACCAAGCTATATTCTTGTTTCGTATGTTTTTCTGTGGGAAAGGTCTCCTGACCTTGACTCTGCCCACAATTGGATTATTGGCATCAGGCCATACGGCTCGTACGAGAGATGCCTCCCACAAATAAATCTTGCAATCTGCCTAAAAAACATAATGGGGATTAAATCTATACGCTATTATTTTTAACCAGTTAGTGTCAAAACTTTTATAATTCCCTAATATTAATATGATGGTTTACAAAGAGAAGATCAAAGTTATAAACTCTCTCGGGCTTCATGCGCGCCCCGCATCCATGCTGGTGCAGGTTGCAAGCAGATATAATTCTGATATCACACTGTCCAGAGACGAAATGAAGGTTAATGCAAAGAGTATTATGGGGGTGATGATGCTTGCTGCTGAAAAAGGAGCAGAGGTTGAGATAGAGGCAGTGGGAGATGATGCTGAAGAGGCGGTGGCTGCCATCAGAGAACTTTTTATCCGTAAATTTGATGAAGAATGAAGAGGAAAAGAAATAAAATATTGCGTGGTATACCTGCATCTCCGGGAATTTCACTTAAAAAGGCATCACTCCTTGAGGGAGAGGATAGCCTCATTATGGAGTACTGTGTAATTGATGTTGAAAAAGAGGTGAAAAAGTTCGATGAGGCAGTGAAACGTACAAGAGAAGAGATCATCGCTATTAAGGATAATCTTGAAGAGGTGACCGACCCGTACAGCGCGAAGATATTTGATGCACAGCTCCTCTTTCTTGGAGACAGAGATATAATCCAGAAGACGATAAATAGCATAAGAAGAAGCAAAAGGAACGCCGAGTATGTGTTTGACCGGATTGTACGCGAGATGGCCTCGTCTCTGGATAGGGAGAGGAGCGTGTTCTTTAGAGATAAGTGGGGAGAGATGGGTGATGTTGTATCAAGGGTCATCAGAAATATCAGGGGAAAGACTTCAGTGATTTACGAGGGGGTAGCAGAGGAGTGTAATATTGTTGCCCACTATGTTCCAGCCTCTAATATGGCACTATTACCAAAAGAAAGGATTAAGGGTATTATAACAGAAATGGGTGGTAGGACTTCGCATACGAGCATAGTTGCAAGGGCATTTGGCATTCCGGCAGTGGTGGGGGTGCAGGATATATTGAAATACGCAAGGAATGGGGATTTCATCATTGTAGATGGCACAAGAGGGATTGTGGTCATAAATCCGGATGAATCTACCCTGAAGACCTACGAGGAAAGAAATCGTAGATACACAGATTATATGAATGGACTCGTGAGCCTGTTAGACATTTCACCGACAACAATAGATGGCCATACAATTGAACTCTCGGCAAATATTGAGTTGCCAATAGAGATTGAGTCCGCTCGGAACCATGGAGCGAGAGGCATTGGACTTTTTAGGACAGAATTTCTGTTTATGGATGCAATTCCAACTGAAGACGAACAGTTTAAGGTGTATAAATATTGTGCCGAAGCAATAAAGCCCGATTCAGTGATAATAAGAACCGTTGATATTGGCGGTGATAAGCTCTTGCAGGATGCGTCACTCAGTGACGCAAATCCATTTCTGGGATGGAGAGCGATAAGGGTATATATGAAAGAGAAAAAAATATTGGAGACACAGCTGAGGGCAATATTAAGAGCCTCTGTTTATGGTAATATAAAGATTATGTTTCCTCTCGTATCAGCAATGGAGGAGATAAAATTCCTAAAAGATATATTAAAAAAAACGCAGAAAGGATTGAAGAAAGAGGGTATACGATATGACGAGCGTATAGAAGTTGGTATTATGGTAGAGGTTCCATCTGCTGCAATTCTTGCAGAGGATTTTGCAAAAGAGGTCAACTTTTTCTCTATAGGTTCAAATGACCTCACACAGTACACCCTTGCCTGTGATAGGGGGAATCCAAGGGTAGCAAATATCTTCAAGCCCTTACATCCTGCCGTCTTAAGACTTATCAAGAGCACGGTGGACGCGGGTCACTTGCAAGATATATGGGTGGGACTTTGCGGAGAATTGGGTAGTGAGACGATTGCAATACCTGTCCTTCTTGGCTTGGGGCTTGACGAGTTATCTGTATGTCCTGCATCAGTGCCAGAAGTGAAGAGCGTGATAAGGCATCTCACTATGGCGGAGTGCCATGAGATAGCATCAAAGGTGCTTTCTATGTCTTCTGCCGAGGAGGTAGAGGGGTATCTCACCTCAATAATCAAGGAAAAATTTGTAGGAATAGAGGATATCCTGTTGGGTATGTGATTTGGAGAGTTCTGTCTCGAAGTTAATTAGTTCTCGGTAAAAAAGGTATCCACAGGTCACAGACTCGTATGAGATCCGTATGGATAAGCAAGGAGAAATGGAGAAGGCAAGAAAGAGAGAGAGATTTATGGGTGTAGATAAGCAGAATATGAAAAGAGTCCTGAAAGATTTTCCGCAACAGGTTATGGATGCGATACGGATAGGTGAAAAGATAAAAATTCCCCGTCTTAATTTTAACAGCATCGTATTCTGCGGTATGGGCGGTTCTGCTATTGGCGGAGATATAATGGCGAGCCTTGTTAAATCCGTTCCTGTTTCGGTCCTTCGCTCTTACGATATACCAGAATGGGTTGGAGGAGATACCCTTGCATTTGTGGTTTCTTATTCGGGTAATACCGAGGAAACCCTCTTTGCGTATGAAAAGCTTAAAAAAAGCGGAGCAAATATAATTTGTATAACCTCCGGTGGTAAACTTACAGAGGATAAACCCCCTTTAATCGTAAGGATTCCATCTGGTTTCCAGCCACGATGTGCAATTGGGCATCTATTTTTTCCGGCATTTATGGTGTTACGAAAATTGGGCGTAGTAGATTTCGATATGGATGAATTATTGAGTAAACTAACCAATATGAGTAGGAATCAGGATAATGAGGATAGTGTTGCGTTCACTCTTGCATCAAAATTACTGGGTAGATTTCCTATTATATATGCAGCATCGCCACTTGAACCTGTTGCAAGAAGGTGGCAGGCACAATTTAATGAGAATTCAAAGGTGCTTGCACACATAAATATCTTCCCAGAACTCAACCATAACGAGATAGTGGGATTTGGAAGTCCAGAGATTGACAATCTGGTTATAATTTTGAGAGACGCAGAGTATAGTCCGAGAATAGAAAAGAGAATAGAGATAACAAAGGGTATTATCTCTCGTTATACATCAGGCATAGAGGAAATTTATACAGAGGGAGATTCACTGCTTACAAGACTCTTCTCCCTTATGTATATTGGTGACTGGGCAAGTTACCATCTTGCAATAAAGAGAGGTGTTGACCCAACACCGGTAGAGAGGATAGCGTATTTAAAGGAGAAGTTGGCCTTGGGTGGGGATAGCGGTTAGGTCACTTGGGCGATAGGGCTATCAGGCTATCAAGCTATCGCGCTATCAGGTAATTAGGTAATTGGGTCATTGGGTTATTGAGTAATTAGGTAATTGAGTTTAAAAAAGTATGTAGGCACGGTTTCAAACCGTGCAGATCTACCTATCGATAGACAGGCAATAGCACAAATTAAATTTCCCGCCTATGACGGGTCGTATGACCTATGACGGGAGAGGTGTGCCTACAATTTGGAATAAAAAATCAGTGTAAATCTGCGTCCCAAAAAACGGGATATGAAACTCATACTTCCAATAGCGGGTGAGGGGACAAGACTGAGACCCCATACATATACAGTCCCAAAGGCATTAATTCAGGTGGGAGGGAAAGCTATAATCGCTCATATCCTTGATGGCATACTCCCGTCTGTTGCGATAGAAGAAGTTATATTTATAGTTGGGAGACTTGGAGAGAAAGTAGAGGATTATATCAATAACCACTACGATATAAAGACCACATACATTGAGCAGACTGAACGTCTGGGCCTTGGACATGCAGTGCTTCTCGCTAAGAGTAGATTTAAGAGATGGGAGCCCGCACTTATAGTTTACGGGGATACTATATTCAATGTTGACTTAAAGAAGGCAATAAGAGAGGTTGATGGATGTATTGGAGTCAAAGAGGTAAAGGACCCGAGAAAATTCGGCGTCGCAGAGGTGAAAAATGGGATTATACAAAGGCTCGTTGAGAAGCCACAAAATCCAGCGTCGAATCTTGCAGTAGTTGGAGTAAATTATATAAAAAACACAAAACTTCTCTTCGTCTTGCTGGAACAGATGATTAAAAAAGGTAAGAAGACAAAGGGGGAGTTTCAGCTCACCGATGTCTTTCAGCTTATGATAGAGGAGGGTGCAAGACTTGAAACCTTCATGGTGGATGAGTGGTATGACTGCGGCAAGCCTGAGACATTGCTTCTTACAAATAGATATATATTAGAGAAAAACGGGTATTATGAAGAACAGAAGGATACAGTAATTCTACCTCCTGTATATATACACCCGAGTGCAAAGGTGACAAGGTCGGTAATAGGACCCTATGTATCTATATCTGAGAATGCCCACATCGTCTCTTCTATTATCGAGGATTCCATAATAGGAGAGGGTGCATATATAGAGGGATATGTTCTTGCCTCATCAGTAATAGGAGAACACGCAATCTGTAAAGGAATATTCAAACATCTGAATGTTGGAGATTCATCAAGTGTGGAAACAACGTAATCATATTTAATGTAAAATCAAGCATTGAAAATCTCGAACACGATAAATTCTAAATTCTAAATTCTAAATACTAAACAAATTCCAAATCTCAATGTTACAAATATATTTGGAATTTGAATAATTGGAATTTAAATATTGTTTGGGATTTAGTGCTTAGAATTTAGGATTTCAGAAAAATGAGATTTAGAAATTGCTATTTAGAGTTTTGATCTCTAACCTTACTATGGAGGGGGCTGTATGTCAAATCATCGCTTTCTTACATCAGAATCGGTTACAGAGGGGCATCCAGATAAAATTTGTGACCAGATTTCCGATGCTATTCTTGATGAAATAATAAGAGAGGACAAAACCGCAAGGGTTGCCTGTGAGACATTTGTCTCCGTGGGTCTTGTAGTTGTCGGGGGTGAAATAACTACACGGGTTTATGTTGATGTAAATAAACTCGCAAGGGATGTCATAAAGGAGATAGGTTACACAGATCTAAATTATGGATTTCATTACGGAACCTGTGCGGTGGTGAACACAATAGGAAGACAGTCACCTGATATTGCACAGGGAGTTGATACAGGTGGTGCAGGCGATCAGGGACTTATGGTGGGATATGCCTGTAAGGAAACTCCAGAACTTATGCCTATGCCTATAATCCTTGCGCATAAACTTGTGAGGCAACTTGCCTATGTGAGGAAGGAAAGAATAATTCCCTGGCTTGGCCCAGATGGTAAATCGCAGGTGACAGTTGAATATATTGATGGTGTACCCAGAAGGATCGAGACAGTAGTTGTGGTATCTCAACATATTAAGGCTGTTCTTGATTCATCCGGGAGATATATGACAGAGAATGCAAAGAATGAAATCATAGAAAAGGTTATAAAAAATGCCATTCCTCAAGAACTTATAGACAGAAAAACAAAGATATTTGTGAATCCAACTGGCAAGTTTGTTATAGGTGGACCACAGTGTGATACGGGGATGACAGGGAGAAAGATAATAGTTGATACATACGGTGGTCTTGCACTCCATGGTGGGGGAGCATTTTCGGGTAAGGACCCGACAAAAGTTGACAGATCTGCATCGTATATGGCGAGATACATTGCAAAAAATATCGTTGCAGCGGATTTTGCTGAAAGATGCGAGATTCTGCTTGCCTATGCCATAGGAGTTGCAGAGCCAGTATCTGTTGCGATAAGCACATTTGGAACAGGGAAAATTCCTGATGAAGATATCCTGAAGCGCGTCAAGAGGGTTTTTCCGCTTACACCGAAAGGCATAATAGAAAAGTTAGATCTCTTGAAGCCCATATACTACAAAACTGCCTGCTATGGCCACTTTGGGAGAGAGGAAGAAGGATTCACCTGGGAAAAGAAGGATATGGTGGATGTCCTGAAATGATTTAATAAAGAATGCAAAAATCAAATATCAAAAATCAAAATGTAAAATTATAACTATAGATTACATAGATTTTTTGCAGATTAAAGTATTTTTTCTTATCGGCGAGACCTGTGGCTTAACTCAATTAACGCAATACGTGGCTTATTTTTGATTTTTGCATTTTGATATTTGATTTTTTTGTACAGGGGGGTTTTATGAAAAGGGTTATTTCGTTTGAATTTCTCATAATAGTGGTTATAGCAGGTCTGGTTGCTTGGGTAGCTATACAGAATTATACAGAGAAAGAGGTATCACTTGAAGATAGACTTATTGAGAATATAAAGATGGTGAGTGAGGCGTTGGATGAATACAAAAAGATGTCAGGCGGGATTTTACCGTCCCGTCTTGACTTGCCAGTTTCGATCCTCACAGGAGACACACTTTCTCGTAAGTCCGTAACAGGCAAACTTGACCCTGCAAGGGGATTGGATATACAGGAGGACACGATGTCCCTTCTATATGGAAAAGGATTTGAAAATCCATACAACCCGAAGGCAATTGCGGTTATGACGGTTAAAGATTCCCTTGAATCCAAGCAGCCAGGTATTGTTTACTATGTTCCCGAAGGTATAATGGGTGAAAGATGTATGAAGTGCAGGTTGGTTGGCAGTGTTAGACAGGGTTTTTTGGAATTTGAACTGCGCAACTACAGCGAGCAGTTCTGAAAGATATTGGACGCAGATAAAGATAGTAATTAAGTCATTAGGTCATTGGGTCATCAGGTAATTAGGTAATTAGGTTATTAGGTCATTGGGTTATTGATTTACGAAATAGGGGGGAGAACTGAAAACAAAAGAAGGTAGATTTTCTACAAAGAAGGGTATAATAGTGAGAAAGATACTTCATCTAATAACTGTACTGGTACCTATCTATTATATATCCGGTAGTAAGGCAAGATTGATACGAGTTCTCTTCCCACTCACAGGTATCTTTATAATTGCAGAAGTTGTAAGATTGTATGTAAGACCAGCCAGACAGATATTTTTAAAAATATTTGGGCCTATGCTGTGGGAGGATGAAGAAAAAGGATTTACTGCTGCCACAAGATGGCTTATTTCTGCCTCTATAGTATGTGGTTATTTCCCAAAAGATATTGCGATATTTACACTTTTTTTTGTTGCTATATCGGATACAGCTGCGTATACTGTAGGGTCGTGGTTTGGAAAAAGAGAGATAGTGAAAGGAAAAACGGTAGGGGGAACGCTCACATTTTTAGTAACAGCGATCGCGATTGCTGTATTCTCTCCACTCCCCAAAATCATATCTATTTCCGGTGCGGTTATTGCCACATTGGTTGAACTTATTCCGAGATACGATGATAATCTGTCAATACCTATTATAACAGGCATAATTTTGTGGGTAATGGCTTGGGCAATGAGAATACCGATTACACAGATTTAGTAGATTTTATAAGGTTTTTAATCTGTGTAATTTTTATCTTAATCGGTGTAATCAGAGATTTCTGGGCTTTTTCAGAAATCTCTTAAAAACCACTTAACAAATCCGCTTTTTTGTTATATAATAAATTGTCAACCCCGAAGGGTTGAGTTACAGTATGATTTCGTGAGAGTTTGCTATGTTGTCCAAAACTGACGAAGACCCCTGTAAATATAGATAGATATTTTATATACCCTTAGGTACTGTCAAAAATAATATGAAAGAAACTACAGAGGACACAGAGATAAAATTAATTCTCTGTGCTCTCCAGACACTGTCTTATATGTTTTAACAGGGATTGTAAGAGAACTTATCCATGCGGATCCGTAGGGAAGAGAAAAGAAATAAAAAAGAAACAATAAATCTCTTTCAATCTCTTCAAATCCCTGTTTTAACTGATAAATTTCAATGTAGAAAGACCAAAAAACGGAATAAAGAGGTTAATTTTGTGAGAGGTCACAGAGGGGAGGGACAAAGATCTTTCATAAATCTTTAATGAATCAAAATCTCTGTGCTCTCTGTGGTTCGAAGAATGCTGTGCATTAGGTTTTTGACAATACCTTAAAAACCAAAAGGAGGAAATATGGCAGTAAGGGAGGATGTAAAGGGAATAATAATGGAAAAACTGGGTGTGGATGAGAAGCAAATAACGGATGAAGCAAGTTTCACGGATGACCTCGGAGCCGACTCTCTCGATACAGTTGAACTGATTATGGCGCTGGAAGAGAAGTTTGGAATAGAGATACCGAACGAAGAAGCAGAAAAGCTCGTAACATTTGGAAAGGCAGTGGAGTACATAGAAAACAAAACAAAGAACAAATAACAGAGCACTTGTACAGAGAGGGCACACTTTACTTCTAAGGCAAGGAGGAGTATGAGGAGAGTGGTAATAACAGGTATAGGGGCAGTAACACCCATAGGACTCTCAAAAGAGGAGTTCTGGAAGTCTCTTTTAGAAGGCAAAAGTGGGGTTTCACATATCACAAGATTTGATACAACTGGATTTCCTGTCAGAATTGCAGCAGAGTTAAAGAATTTTTCTCCCGA
>JAYENM010000047.1:0-4535 GCA_034722095.1 Caldifarciminota bacterium
ACACCATTTTTGGAGGTTCCTCAAGTTTTTTCTTTACCTAATGCAATTTTTCTCAACTCACAAACCACACTTTTCCTCATCCATCTCAACCCTATCACCTGGATACCATGTACCTTCCCTCTTACAATCTTTGAAATCGCAGGTTTCAAACGTACTCCTATTAGTCGCATCTCCGCAGTATTCTTCGAATAAGGATACGGAAGGAGCTGTTCTTTCACATTTTAAAATCTCAGGCCGCTTTTCTTGCTCGACTATTTTGTTCCGAGTCCGACGCTATTTCAATGAGGTCGTTCCACTGCTTTACCAGATGCTGAGAGGTATCCACTAACTCAATCGGTGGTTTTCCTTTAGTAGCCATGTGTGGTCTCAGAAAGTTGTACCAGATACCGAAGAGTGTGGTAAATGTTATGGCTCCTCTCTTCGATTTGAATCCATGGGTATTGTGGTAGCGATGCTTGAAAGTTCGGATAAGTCTCTCGACGGCCTCTTTTTCTGGTCTATACAGTTCAGAGATAAGGTCCTCATTCTCAAGTCCCTTTACTATTCTATGGTTAGGGTGAGCAATACGATGGAGAGCCAGGAGGTGTAGTGCGAGTTGGTAGATGGGGTTGCCATCTGACACGAATGTATGTATCCTGTCTTTACAGTGCGAGAATGTGTTGTAAAGTAGGGTGCTCGCAGCTTTCGTGTCTCTTTTCAGAGAGATGTGCCATGAGAGGATGACGTGTCTCTTGGGGTCGTATGCGAAAAAGAGGTAGCCCCATCTGCCCTCAATTCTTATATAGGTTTCATCTGCAACTATGGTGTGGGAGACCTTAACCGCAAAGTTGGCGAAGAAAGGGTAAAGAATCACTGCAATGGAATTCAACCAGTTAAGGATGGTTTGATGAGATACCCCGACTCCATAGAGTGTTTTTAGGAGGTACGCGGTTTCTCGAGCTGAGCATCCGATGTTGACATAGAAGACAAGAGCAAGGGCGACAGCGGATAACGAGAAGTAGATATTTGAGAAATCTACCACAGCATTCTCTGGCTTTGATAGAATGAGGTCTGTGATCTTGAGTTTGTACTCCCGGTAGATATAGGATATCTTTCTATCACGTGCATCTGGTAGCTTCGTTTGCTTCACAGTGAGTCTCTTGAGCCGATATGGACACCTCTTGTTGCGGCATTTATACACATCGAAGTTTGCGTTACAGCGTTCTGGCATTCGCTCCAGGATTTTGAGGCAATAGGGGCATCTGTAGATTGGCGTTTTCTTTCTCTCTTCGTGAGAATTGGCGGAATGTCTTGTTACAGACCTTGCAATAGAACTGCTGGACCAGGACTCTACCTGCTGGGTGTTTCTTGTCCTTAATCGGGGCATGACCGTTGGAATAGATATAGATATGAGGTGCTCCACAGTGCTTACAGACAATATTCTTGGGGATAGGACATCGAGATTTAACCGGTTTAATAGGCTTTTCTTCAAGTGCTCGCTTTTGAAGGATTTGTTCGTAGTCGAGGGGTATGTGTTTTTCGACTACAGGTGGAGTATCAACCTCGATCTTCGGGTACCCGAAAGAGGTATAATAACGAGGGTTTTTCACTGATCGTGTGTATTCAAT
Source organism: Caldifarciminota bacterium (assembly GCA_034722095.1). Taxonomy (GTDB): domain Bacteria; phylum Hydrothermota; class UBA3073; order UBA3073; family UBA3073; genus UBA3073. The sequence goes on from JAYENM010000047.1 coordinate 1,608, forward strand.
CACAACCAGTCGAGAAAGTATGAAGAGCAGGAAGCGGGCAAGAGCGGTCTTAAGAAAGAAGTTAATGTGGGGCAGCATATAAAATTTCACCTCCTTTCCTGGCTTGATTGGGCACCACCACCCGATAGGTTGGGTCTTAATCGGAAGGAGGGAGCCCCGCCTATTGGATAAGTTTAGCATAATTATGATGTTATTTCAACACAAAAGTTAAAAAACAGGTTAAAATTTGACATTACATTGTCAAGCACAAGGAAGTGCAAAATGTTAAAGAGAAAAAATGGTATGTTCCCAATAATGATTTGCCTGTTGAGTTATGCGGGTTACAGTGCCGGGGCATGGGTTCCTTTTACCAGAGGAAGTGTAACACCACCGCAGATTAATTTGATTGAGTCTAACAGTAGCAAAGTTTCCTTTTCTGTAGAAGTTTGCGGGATGAACTCGGAAGATACACTGGTAGAAGGTACTCTCTACCAGAAGATAAATATTCCAGACCATTGGTTTTATGAGGAGACAGGTTTCCCAAAGATACCTGTGGTAAATGTCTTGCTTGCCATTCCAGATTGTGATAGTGCTATCCTAAGTATTACGCCCACAGACTCGCTTGAATATGAAAACTATAATGTCTATCCTATGCCCAGGTTTGTGGGAGGAGAAGGTTCTCTGTTGAAAGAAGAGTTCACCAAAAATGACAGCATTTACTCTATTGATGCTTACTTCCCGAACAGTTTCGGCAGGATAGGTGAATTAGGTGCTGTTAGAGAGCAGAAAATAGTAAGGGTAGAGATTTACCCCACTCAGTTTAACCCAGTAACGCACAAACTGAAGGTATATACTGACTACGAGGTAGAACTTACTTTCACTAACCCTGCCTCAGGAGTTAATGAGAATACCGGCATTTTCAGTAATATCTGTGGAAATACTATCCTGAATTATGAATTCTCAGGATTAAATGCCTCTGTTTCAGTAGGAACGGGAGAAAAGGGGAGTGTTACCAGAGTTACAAGTATTCCCAATCCCTGGACGGGTCCTGCCTGTGATTATCTGATTATCACTTATGATGACTTATTCAACAGCTCCTACCTTGACCAGATAGCTTATCGTCGTGCCAATTATAATGGGTTCGATGTGGTAATTGTCAAGGTGGATGATATCTATGCAGGTTATCCTACTTCTGGCGATTACTGGAATGAGGAATCAATCCGCAACTTTATTCAATCTGTTTATGAAAATGGAACTGCTAATCACACCTACGATGGCAAATTGGGTTATGTCCTCCTTGTTGGTGATGCGAATGATGATTACAAGTGGCCTTACGAAGGGGAAGACAAGACTGGGCCTCCTACAGCAGAATATGCAAATCATGAGTTGGTCCCTACATCGTATGTATACCAGCATACCGCATGGATAGGAGGTAACGAGCGTTTTGAAGAGCTTGGCGATGCCTCTGACTACTATTATTCCTGTATTACAGAGGAATCAGGAAATTATGATGACTACCCAGACATCATGATTGGGAGAATTTCAGTGGGAAACGAGACGGAACTCTCTACAGTAGCAGACAAAATAGTGAACTATGAACCAATGCCACTGGAAGCGAGCTGGAGGAAGAATATTTTGTTGGTTGGTGGGGGACCTCGTGGAGGATGGGACACCTGGTATTCTTCAGATCCTGAGTTTAATGAGATAGCTACCAACATATTTCCTACCGAGTATTGGACTACTTATGTAACGCAACACCTCCCAACAAGTGTTCCCGCGGATGAGATCTTTTACGACGATGTTGCTGCAGACCCTCATGGGTATTTATATGTTCGTCCATTTATTGCTGACAAACTGAATGAGGGTCAGTTAATCACGGATTATATGGGACATGGATGGGCTTGGGATGTTCAGCTTTTGAGACCGGATGAATTAAGTAACGGTGATATTTTAAATGGCGATAGACTGCCATTTATATTTGCTATGGCTTGTGAGGTAGGAATGTTTGACCTGACGGAAGAAGGAAACACAAATACCTTCCTTCCTTACATTCCCGGTGTCTGGGATTGCGCGGCGGAGATATATATAAACAACTTTGTCTCTGGTGCTGTTGCCTATGTGGCGGCGTCGCGGGCAAGTTATGCTTCGTCATTCGGGACAATTGATGGGTATGCCCAGGAGGCGATATTTAAGAATCATTCTTATGTTTTGGGTGAGGCAGTGATGGAGGCTAAGCTCAAGACAACAAGCCTTTTATATAGACGCCAATATAATTTCTTTGGAGATCCAGCATTGAATATTATGTTAGAAGAACCTATAGGTTATACCCAGGATGCTCTCGCAACTGCCCGGAATAATCAGAGGAAATTAGCCAAAAATTCAAATAACAAATTTCACCTTGTTTACCAATCTCAGGCAGGAGGAAATGAATTAATCTTTCATATGACTTCTACTGAAAATGAAGAGTGGGCTACCAGAGCATGTATCGGTCAAGGCAAATTTCCAGTCCTTGCCATTGACAATGCAGATGGGATAAATGTCTCGTGGATAGCGGAAGAGGATAAAGTGAGTAGACTCTATTACAGAAAAAACAATGGAACTTGGGGAGTTCCAGTGGTGTTACTGAAAGAGCAAAGTGATTATGGAGTGAGATTTTCATCACCTGCTATGGTCGTAGATAGCAACAATATTGTGCATATAGTATTGACAGAAGTTTTTTGGGCCGCAATCCAAGAGGAGGAAAAAGATTCTCCTGGAGCAAATACCACATGGGTTCTTGCTCCCCCTGGAGCAAATACTCGATGGTCTCTCACATATATATCCTATACTCCTTCCTCAGGAGCAAAAGAAACGAAGAAATTAGATATAGTAACTATAGATGGTTTCAAGGGATTGGGAAACTCTATAGCTTCCATAGACATAGATATGAATAGTGCACCACATATAACC
>JAYENM010000048.1:0-1964 GCA_034722095.1 Caldifarciminota bacterium
ATCGTACACTCCAAGATGAATTAAGATTTTATATTCAGTGTCGCATAAGAGATATTGAAAAGCAAAAGTTAGAAATAGCGAAATCAAAGATAAAAATAGAAAGACACAACCAGTGTATAAAAATAGCAGAAAGCATTATTGCAGAGTTAAGTGAGGTATAAGAGCACTTTTTTGATTAAAGATCGGATGTAATGGTAACAAATACAAACAATTAGAGAGAACTGATACCAATTGACCACCATCGTTTGTAGTAAGGAGTTAGAGATATGAAAAAGTTAGAAGTCAATAAAATCTACAATATGGATTGCATAGAAGGTATGAAATATATTCCAGATAGTACAATAGATCTTGTTATCACAGATCCACCTTTTGCCATAGATTTTAAGGCAAAAAGAAATAATTATCATAGAACAGCATCAAGAGTTTTAGAAGGATATAATGAGATTCCTAAAGACAAATATTACGATTTTACAATCAAATGGATGAAAGAAGTATATAGAATACTTAAGGAATCTGGAAGCATGTATGTTTTTTCTGGATGGAATAACTTAAAGGATGTTTTAGTGGTGATTGATGAATTGGGTTTTGTTACTGTAAATCACATTATTTGGAAATACCAATTTGGGGTGGTGACAAAGAGAAAGTTTGTTACTTCACATTATCATTGTCTTTATGTTTGCAAAAATGATGGAGAGAGAAAATTTTTTCCTTATTGCCGGTATAGTAAGGAATCTAAAAGTGAAACGGGGAAAAGTCTGCACTATAAAGATAAGGAAGATGTCTGGATAATAAAAAGAGAATATTGGACAGGCGATCAAAAAACTCCTACAAAATTACCTGCAGAGTTAATAAAGAAAATATTAATGTATTCAAGTAAAGAAGGAAACATTGTTTTAGACCCATTTCTGGGTTCAGGACAGGTAGCAGTTGTCAGTAAAATGCTAAATAGACAATATATTGGGTTTGAGATTGTAAAGGAATATTATGAATTCGCAAAAGAGAGATTAGAAAAAAATATTTATAGAATTAAAGAAGAAGATAAAAGTATTAAAAGTCAAACATTACGAAATCTATTTGACGTAGAAGGAAGAAAATGATTTTTTTAAGCACAGCTAACCAAATTGGAGAAAAATTAAAGAATATTCCTAAGAAATGGGATGGTAGAGAATCTATTTTAGAAATGAAAGATACTGGTTATCCTCACTGGAAACAGATGGAATGGATTGGTTTTTATTTTCAATTTCTGTGTGAAAGGTATTTATCGAGTATTATGAAAATCCCTGGGCCAAGATATGGTAGAGTTGAATTTGATGCTTTTAAAAATGTCCCATGGGATTTCAAAGCCCATGCTATAAATACAAGCAGTCACCAGATTATTGTTAATGATAGTGAAGCAACGGCAAATGGGATTAAAGATTACGGAGCAGTTGGTTTAATTCTTGCTCTCGGGAAAGTTTCATATAATGATGAGGACAGAACATTTCAAGAATGGCATGAAGCACTGAAGGGTGGAAAATCAAAATATGTAATGGAAAGAATAGAAAGAGGTGCTTGGTCAAGATTAAGAAAGGTTTCCTTTGATTTACAACAGATTTCTTTCATCAGAATAACAGATGATACTTTGGTTAAGTGTAGTTCATTTCAAAGAGATTTTAGAAATGCTGATGGACAACCAAGAAGAGAGAAAGTACTGTTAAACCTTGAAAAGATCGACGTTGAATTGGTTTATTTTATTGAATTCTAAACAACGGTGTATAAAAGTTAAAAGAAGATAAAAGGGTCAGGTCTTCAGATCGCAGTGGAGGCAGGCTCGGCTGTTTGACTTTATTTAAGAAGTAAAAGATGTTTGTAAGGCACCGTAGGGGTTTAATATATTAAACCCCTACAGAAATTCACCCTTTTTGCAAACCTAAAGGTTTGCCCTACAATATATATTGCGATAACGCATATTCTAGGGTTATTTC
>JAYENM010000048.1:1974-4493 GCA_034722095.1 Caldifarciminota bacterium
TCTATTTTTCAGCCTGAGCCCGCTATGCACTGGTTCTAACCACAAAGTTCACAAAGGACACAAAGGTTTTTAAAAAATAGCTTCTCTTCGTGTTCTTTGTGGTGAAAAAGTAGGATGTGGGAATAGATGTGGGGGCAGACCTGAAGGAAGAAAATACTTGAGGTAAGAAGAAATCTGGTAGAGGTTATTTATTTTCATCAAGAGAAGAAAGTGTTGTAAGTGCTAACGGAGTCTGTGACCTGACCACGTTATGCACGAATTGAATTCGTGCCTACAAGTGGATTTAAAGACCCGCTACTACATCAACCCAATTCCGCCGATAGCGGGAAGTATATGTGATACCACGTCGGATATAAACGAGTTAGGCGAAATGGCAGCAAAAAAGAAAGAGGGTAATAAATTATGGAAATTCTGAGATGGAAGACAAGAATTGCAGTGCTGTGGATCTTTATGGCAGTGGCTATGTCGGCCCACAGTGTATTGGCCTTTATGGAGCCAGGTGCAATAGAGGAAATAGCAGAGATGGCAATGGGACCTGGAATGGTGCTATTTATGGCACTTTTCTGGTGGGTTCCATTGGTGATGGCTGTCCTGTCCGTGAGCTTGAAGGATTCAGCAAATCGCTGGGCAAACATGATTCTGGGCATAATCTTTACGCTTCTTAACATCTGGCATTTAATTATGCATTTGGCAGAGGCACCATCTGTTCACCAGATACTGATTATCGGTTCAACAGTTGTGGTTACAGCGCTGATCGCCTGGTATGCATTGAAGTGGCCTAAATAGGAAGTATAAGTCATTGATGAATAAAGGGTAGCGGATAAGTGAGCCGCAGGTTTGGTAAATACAATGCCGCTGCATCGCCTAACACAGGCTTTGCGGCTCACTTCGTTCGCGCAAATGCTTCGCACTTCGCAAAGCCCGGAACCGTTAGGCGACATTGTTAGGAGTGAATATAATGGATAATATAATTACAAGAAAAGGAAGAGCTGAAGATGCGCAAGATTTTTCCTCTCTCGTTTTATTATCTGCCCCCACTTTCTTACCATCGCTTTTTGGTTCTAATACAGCAGAGGTAATGAAAAATTTATTTCAGCAGCCAGGTAATCTTTTTAGTTTTGAACATTCATATTTTATTGAAGTGAACGGTAAAAGAGCAGGAATGGTTTTGGGATATAATTGGAAACAGAAGCAGTGGGGAGAAATGCATACTGGTCTATTGCTGATTAAATATTTGAAATGGAGCTTTTCCGCAAGATTTTTTGATTTGCTCAAAGTAGGAAATATGTTGGGAAAGATTGGAAAAAATAAATATTACCTCAGTAATATTGCTGTATATCCTAAGTTTAGGGGTTTAGGGTTGGGAAAAAAACTTCTTTTTGAAATTGAACGAGAAGCAAGGAAAACTGGTTGTAACAAAATCGTTTTAGATGTGGAGGTAACTAACGTGAGAGCGATTAAGTTATATGAGAGGCTTGGCTATACAATAGAAAGAAGAACGCCAAGTTTTAAAATCAGCAAAGAAACTTTTGAGTTCTTTAGAATGGGGTCAGGCTTGACTGGTTGGCTCTATTTTAGAAGTAAAAGGGCTATCGAGTCTGTGACCTGACCTTGTTATGCACGATTTGAATTCGTGCCTACAATCTGACTGTCCTATAAAACGGACATATGTCCTATAAAACGGACAATCTTTAAGAGTTATCTATGAAAAAAATATTTATTTCTACGATACACCAAAGAGTTCTGGCATTTCTATGCGAGCATCCCACAAGTAGATTTTATGATCGTGAGCTTGCAAGACTGATCTTGGGGGTAGGTAAAACGCAGGTTAATAAGATCTTAAAAGATTTAGATAAGGCAGGTCTCGTACATCGAAAACGAGAAGGAAAACACATTTATAATACCCTCAATTTTGATCACCCCCTGGTTCGCAGATTCAAGGTTTTTTTAAATATTCTTAATCTATTTCCTTTCCTTGAGGATTTGAGAAAAGTAGTTGATAAGATTATTCTATATGGTAGTGCAACCGAAGGATCTAACAAAGAGGATAGTGATATAGATATTTTGGTTGTCTCAGAGCGATCTACTGGAGACATCCAAAGAATTCTGAAAAAATACGGATTGGAAGAGAAAGTCCAATTAGTTCTTAAAACAAGGGCAGAGTACCTTGCTTTAAAAGAAAAAGAGCCTGTTTTTTATGACGAGGTACATCGGGGGATAGTCTATTATGAATGTGGATTTTGAGGAATGTATTGAGAAGAAAAAACTTGTCAAATTTCCGCAAGCAAAAACGTTTGTAAAACGGGAAATTAAAGAAGCAGAGAGTGATTTAGAAAGTGCAAGGCGGTCATTGGATGCAAAAAATTATAAATGGGCCACAATTCAAGCATATTTCTCTATGTTTCATTGTGCGCGGAGCTTATTGTACCTATTGGGCTATCGAGAGAAAAACCATTTTTGCTTGATAGCAGCCTTAAGAGTTTTTTATTTAGACAAAGGTCTTATCAGCCATAAGGTTA
>JAYENM010000049.1:0-4473 GCA_034722095.1 Caldifarciminota bacterium
CTTATCGTTTCCATCGAAATAAAAATCATATCCTTCGGTAACGCCGAGAGTATTAGGCACAGCGAAAGAGTAATATAGAACATGATATCCATCAATAAATTGAGTACTAACGGGATCTCCCCATTTAGATATGATTTCGCTTTTCGTCATGCCAGGGCTCACATCATTCAGGTCACCGAGGGGCGGGTGGTTGACTGTGGCACACGACACAACCAAAAGTACCAACAAAACCAGGGACAGATTTCTCAGCATGGTTCAACCTCCTTTAGGGGTGTTTGAGTTGAGTAACCATAACACACAGGTTTAATAGGTGAAAATATGGCGTCCCAGAATTCCCTTCAGGGAGTTGCCAACACTATTGATGAAGTGTTTCTTCATGATCAGTTTCTTCTTAAATACATGAGGCCCAACGGCGTGGGACTGAGCGGCGATGGAACCGAGGCCGCCACCAGCCCCCTTGTTAGGGCTCATACGGCTCAATCACCAATGAGAATGCCCCATCGGCAATCGATGCTTGAGATAATTGAATAGAGGTATTACGATCTCTTACCCATTCAACAATTGCACTTTTGTCGTTTGGATCCATTCGAGCACCGAATATCACTTCCAATAGCATCGCTTGAGGGAATTTCTTATCTCCGGGGCCTTTCTCATGGTCAATGATGCGCCATTCCTCCTCGTATTTCCAATCTATCGCCTTTGTAAGGAGAAATGCTTGAACTTGCTCATCCGGCGAATTGTTTAGTAGGTCAATCTCTGGGTAATTCTGAAAATATTTTATGGGTTGAGAAAAACCAAAGAAGTCCGTGCTACTTGTAGCACGGAACTTGAGGCAAATCCCGGTATGTCCTGCTGCGTAATGAGACCAAAGCAAAATATTACGATTGGTAGCAGAGAGCGACAGAACGCCAATTCTATTTACGGTGTCCTGTAAACCGCTCTCCATTTGAGCTATGAATTCATTAGGATTCAATGATGCCAAGTCAGTATCCACTTTGCCTCTACGCATTTTTCTATTTAATTTCGACAATTTCTTTTTTAGTAAATCGGCATATCTCAGTTTCAGCTGTTTGACCGATAACGAAGACCGATAATGAACCTTGCAATCAAACGGGTCATTAAATGAGGACGGACTCGCAAAATAAAGGACAGAATCAGTTATTATTCGCCTCGTCCACTCGCGATGATCACCCTGCAAGTGTCGATACCGATATAATACTTTTGGATCTTCAATAATCACATTTATTCCCCTATGCCCGAACGCAGAAGTCAGGGGCAGCCAGGGCTTCCACTGACTTTCCATATATATTATAATTTTTCAAGTTTACAATAATCTTCCAAAGCGGCTCGGCCATGGCTGTCACCTGAACTGACAGGTTATACACTATTTTGCTCGATAATATTGACAAACAATTGCTTTGGTAGGCCAATACGCCCAACATGCTGCTTGGGCATGTCCTTGAGATTCAAAAGGGCTACCCATACTTTTATGCCATGTGACCCAATCTTTTCCAGGTTCACTGGTGTCTTTTCTTGCAACAATTGAATTTAACGGGGGCAATCCTTTATCGGTGTCTTGGTTAGAAATATTCACAATCCAGCCTACTACTTCGGAAGTGTTTCCACGCCCCCATGTTTGAGCGGGGTATTGTGTAAGCCACAATTCTTTATAGGTAATTTTCCGGTAATGATAGGTAGAGTAATTGCCGCGAGCCACTTCGATTAATATTTTTCTTACGTTTTTTTCTTTTGAGTAAGCATATCAGTTTCCTAATGTATAACCCAGGCAGGCATGAGTGGTTTTGGAAAGCGCCAGCTTTTCAAAATCCATTTCAATGCCCTTGTTCGGCATAGACTATCTTCCTATTGTCAATGCAGGATCATACCGACCTGCAACAGTTGGACTTTGAGCATTTCTCGTTTCACGTCTGACCTGTTCTGATAAATATGATGCAAGCTCCCCTAATGTCACAGAAGTATCTTTATTGTAATCAGCATCTCCTTTGAGACCTTTTAATAAAAAATAGGTAAATATTCCATGCCCACCACCCCATTTTTGACTTTCTTGAGAAAACTGTTTATCACTTGAAGCGCTAATTACACAAACACCATCTCCCACCTGCGATAAATTCTGTATTCCAGAGCTAATTTGATTAATCTTGATGCCACGATTTGCTCTTCTTGCAATATCAAATGACTGGCCTACACCACCTGAATGACAAGCATCTGCGATAATAACCACTTTTTTAGCTCTAATGAAACGCTTGAGAGCTGTTTCAACATCCCACATTGGAAACGCCGTTGCAGCGACGTTATCGTATTTACAGTCATATGAAAGTAGATAGAGGTTATCTGGGGCGTCAGGCGAGGCGGGTGCACCATGCCCTGCAAAATATATAGTGACAACATCCTCGACGAGAGATGTCTGAAGCCAAGAAAATAGGGCCGTCTTGATATTCTCTGTGGTCGCGTCTCTGCCTATAAGGAGCTTAACACGAGATGGTGAATACTTGCCGCCATTTTTCGAGACGATCCAAGAGTAGAAAGAATTTGCATCTCGTTCGGCATATCGGAGTGAGGGGATTCGGGAATCCCGATAGTCTGATATGCCTATAATGACCGCCCAATAAACGGCACTCGCACTCTTTTTTGGCAAACTATAATGTGATGGGAGTTGCGGAGCTGTTTTGGATGGAATCGGCGTTTTTGGTTGATGGGCAGCCTGAATAGGCTCCGTGGTGATGGCCGCTCCAAGTCCTGCAGGAGCCTTGCTTACAGGCATAGCCCTCTCCATGTCAGCACTAATTGCAGCTCTAATTATTGGGAGTTGACCATGAAGAAGCTCGGCAATATTCTTGAGCGATGCTCCCTGTGAAAAGTTCCAGCCGACGAATTTGTGGTCATAGACAACGCTCCCGTTATGACAGCTTTTCCCTTGGATTCTTAGATGAACGACATTGTCGAAAACGTCTCTGAGATCTACAATAGTAGGGATTATGATGTAATCAGAGTACTCTTTACCTGGCGTCACTTGCCTAAATCCACCTGAGGTTTGCATCACATCGAAGACAGTTCTCGTAACCCGGCTAAGTTCGATGCTCCCGCGTACACCCGGCAGCATCATCGCATTCATTATGCCAAGCCTTGCATCCACATGTCCAGGATCCCCAAGGCTGGTATCTGAATAGGCTAATGGCTGAGAAAGCTCCTGGCTCATGTGGGCACAGCCGTTTACTGCAAAAGCCATGACAATTATGAACAGATAAATTGACTTGTACATACCAAGTGGATTCTTAGCCTTAATAGCCGTCTCTTGTGGTTGATGTGTAGTCATCTCCACTCCTTGATTTATGTCGAACCAACCATAAGCGGCGGGCGACTAAAACAGGAAGAAAATCCAAAATCCCTCATGCTGATAACTGAGCAAAACTATCGAAAACCGCGATATAAAGCCCGTCCGTTTTTATGGCGTTGTTGGGCAGGTATTTTGCGCCCCAGTTAGTTCCTACTCTGCAAAGTATACTTTATAAAATAATAGCAGAATACCCCGCTTTTCAAAGCGGGGATGAATGCATCAATGAAAATAATTCCTTATTAATCGGCATCACATGGGATGCCGATCGTGATGCCCCGCTTTTCAAAGCGGGGAGAGTTCACTCAATCAAAATTTTGAAGGTGTTAGGCTTTATGTCAATGGCACAAGTTAAGAGCGGCCAACCATCGCAACCAACGATTGGGTGATCCGAGGCCGGTCCCCGTAGTTGCCGCCGTAGCCAATTTCATCGAGCAGGTCTTCGAGAAAGGCCTTTTCCTCGGTAAACGATGCCTTTGGACCGACACTGATCTCCGCTAAAGGGAGCCGTCTCGTCTCTGGGAGGCGAAGATCCATGAAAATAAAAGGTATTGATTCGTTGTCGCGTTCATCATGTTGAATATTGGGCGTTTTTAATGTGCCGTCGTTCGGATCCAGGATCAACCGAAATTCCCGTTCACTGGTGTAAGTGGGTGCCTTTATGAAATCGATAAGACCGAGCAATTGAGCGACAATCTCCTTTGTTACCCGGTCACGAAGTGCGGTAAGATACCCTGGCTCTTGTGACCAGGTGTCCGCAAAAGTCTGCAAATCGCGGATACCGGCTTCCACTAAACGCCACACAAGATCATACTGATCGCTTTCGTTGTAGATCACCGGAACGCCGAAGATGTAAGGTTCCCCTCTCTGTACTGCGGAAGCCTGATTATTCAGGAACTTAAATAGGTTGAATCCGATTGCGAATCCCTTCCCATCCTCTGCGTACCTTTCCCATTGTTTTGGGTGGTCGGAACTGACTGTAAGACAAGCACAATACGCACGACTCATTTCGATCGTGTTTTTAAGGAATTGGTCCAGGTTTTTGCGGGCGTATGTCGTCAGGCTCTGCGCGACTGGAGGGAGGTTATTACGCTTGCCAACCTCGTTTAAGGCTTCGTAGA
>JAYENM010000050.1:0-4416 GCA_034722095.1 Caldifarciminota bacterium
AGATATACTTTGACAGGAACTTGCCTGCCCCGTCTTGGCGGGGAAGAGACTTTTAAGAGACAGCACGAATTGAATTCGTGCCTACAAACTAAAAGATGGCCCACGAAAGACACGGAGCTCACTGAAAGTAAAGAAAAAATTAAATGAAAAATTCCGTGTCTTCCGTGTTCTCCGTGGGAGGAGAAAATTTTTCCTTGACAAATGCCAAAAGTTATGATATAATTATACGAGAATTTTATACATTAAGTTTCAAAAAAATCGGATTAAAATGTAAGTATGATTAAAAGAGAACTATTCCCGGAGTTGAAAGAGCATCTTTCAAAGAAAGAGATCAGTTTTATAGTTGGTCCAAGGCAGGCAGGAAAGACTACCTTAATGCTCCTTTTGAAAGAATATCTGGAGAAAAAAGGGGAGAGAACTGTCTTTTTGAATCTTGATATTGAGTCTGATAAGCAGTTTTTTGCCTCACAGACGGCCTTGATCAAAAAGATCGAGTTAGAGATAGGGAGAGAAAGAGGATTTGTTTTCATTGACGAAATTCAAAGAAAGGAAAATGCTGGGATTTTTCTAAAAGGTATTTATGACATGCATCTTCCTTATAAATTCATTGTTTCAGGTTCAGGAAGTGTTGAATTGAAGGAAGAGATTCACGAATCCCTTGTGGGTAGAAAAAGGATTTTTGAGCTTTCAACCTTATCCTTTAAAGAATTTGTTAATTTCAGAACCGACTATAAATACGAGAATAGGATTTTAGATTTTCTTTCAATTGATAGAGAAAGTGCAACCAACCTTCTGGATGAATATCTGAATTTTGGTGGATATCCACGGGTAGTGCTCGAGAATCTTCTAAAAGAGAAAAGGAAGATAATCAATGAGATATATCAGAGTTATCTCGAGAAAGATATCACTTATCTTTTAAGGATTAGAAAAAGCGAAGATTTCAGTTATTTAGTAAAAGTTTCAGCTGCACAGATTGGTCAATTATTTAATACCTCTGAAGTTTCTCGGACACTTGGTATTTCCCAGAAGACAATAAAGAATTATATCTGGTACCTTCAAAAGACCTTTATCTTGCAAAAGGTAACACCGTATTATAAGAATATTCGTAAGGAAATTACTAAAACCCCGGTTTTTTATTTCCATGACTTAGGTTTAAGAAACTATGCTATAGGAGTTTTCGGTAACCTTAACAATCCACATGAGAAGGGTTTAGTTTTTGAGAATTTTGTTTTTAATATCTTAAAGGGAAGGTTTTTTGAAGGCCCTACACTGATACATTTCTGGCGCACAAAGGATGGTGCTGAGGTAGATTTTGTGATTGACATTGGAAGAACACAGATTCCAATGGAAACGAAATTTAGACACTTAAAAGAGCCAGAGATGACACGAGCCCTCAGAAACTTCATTAACAGATACAGGCCCAAAAAGGTATATATCGTTAATTTGTCACTTGAGCGTACTCTTTCCATGAATATGACAAAAATTTACTTTATTCCTTTTTATAGATTATATGAAATCGACAGGTAGGGTGAAAGATTAGGACGCAGCTGAACCCCATTTAATGTAGGCACAGTTCTTAACTGTGCAAAATTAGTAGAGGGGTACTCCTTGAAAATTTGATGTAAGTTCTTATTTTTCTCTGAGGTTAGTTGCTGCAAAATTTATTGAATCGTATAGGAAACTATAGTTGATAGTATTTTTGGTGCTTCAATATTTTCGTCACCCTAAAAGGGTGACCGACCAGAGTGCGAAGACAGAGTTAATCCGTAAGGATTTTAGAATTCACCCGTTGCACAGCATCTCATATCCATATCCATACGGATCTTGAGACGGATTCTGTGAACGAGCCGTAGGGCCGTACGGAAAGGGTTTTATAAAAGGCTGACGCCTTAACTCCAAAATTGGTCGGGCACTGTTTACAGTGCCGATAATTTTTCTTGAGGGATAGGAATTTAGTAAGGGGGTACTTTTGAAAAATCGCCCTTAAGTCCTTACACTTTCAGTAGTTAGGTTCTGCAAAAAATGTTGACTTTTGGAGAAAAGCATTTGCGAAGCAAATTTTACTTGACTTTTTTGCGAAATTATATTATAATGGTAAGGTATTTGAGAAGAGGATAAGGGCGTCTATTCAGCATCAGAATGATGTATGTTATATCTTTATAGGAGGACACGGAGATCACTGAAAGATAGCCCACGAAGGACACGGAGATCACTAAAAGTAAAGAAAATTAACAGGGATTGGACGAGACTTTTGCACAGCATTCTTCGAATAAGAGACAGCACGAATTGAACTCGTGCCTACAAATTCGTTTCATTCTTGTTAAATAATGCTCATTTTATCTATGTTCTTTCACCTTTGGTCTGTTGTCTGTGGTCTGTTGTCTGATGTCTTTATCGTTTGGCTTGATATCTACAGTTTATATTGCCCTGATCTTCCTTCTAGCAGGGCTTCCGGGTGGACTGCGACTGATCTCAAGGTTCAACCCGCTGAGTCTTTTGCACATTCCTTTGTATGGGCTATTAACATTTTTTCTCATACGCACATTTCTTCCAAAGAGGGGAGACCCATTAATCCGTTCATTTCGTTTAACATTAGCCTTTACCACTTTTCTTGCTCTATTAGTAGCGGTTCTTGATGAATTACATCAAGTCCATATACCCGGGCGAGAGGCGTCTGGATGGGATGTGGGGTTGGATGCAGCAGGGATATTTTTGGCGATGTTGCTCTATACGCGCTTGAAGAAGTAATATCAAATATCAAAAATCAAATATCAAAGATACATATCAAAATGTAAAAATTCAGAGTGGGCGAATATCAATTCGCCCCTACGGGATTATTCACCACCAAGGCACAAAGACACAAAGATTTTAGAATGACCAATAACCTATTAACTTGTGTCAGGAGGTAACTCTCATATCCATACGGATCCTGTGGACGAGTCTGTGACCTGACACCACGGGAAAGATTTTAGAATGACAAATAACCTAATAACTTAATAACTTGTACTTATGTACGATGTTGCTATTATAGGTGCAGGGCCTATAGGCAGTTACACTGCATACCAACTGGCTGATAGGGGGTTTGATGTGCTGCTGTTGGAGGAGCATAAGGCAGTTGGAGTAAATGTTGTGTGCACCGGTATAATCGGCAAGGAGGCGTTTGAGCGATTTAATATTCCATTAGATTCTGTACTTACAAAGATAAAAACACTTGTTTTTGTCTCCCCGTCTGGTATTCGTTTGGAATACATTCACCCGACTGATCTTGCCTATATAGTGGACAGAAGGCGGTTCGATTCAGGGGTTTTTCAACTTGCCAAATATAAAGGCGTTGAGGTAAAACTTGGTGAGAGGGTGCAGGAGATAAGGGAAGATGGATGTCCTGCACATTCAGTAATCCTTAAAACAGACCGGAGTAGATACAAGGCTCGCACGGCTGTTATCGCTACTGGGGTAAACTATAGTCTACAGCATTCCGTGGGGATGGGAATAGTCAAGAACTTCCTATTAGGAGCCCAGACCATAATGCCTGTTTCTACTTCGAATTCAACGGTTGAGATACATACAGGACAGAAAATTGCACCAGGGTCATTTGCTTGGGTTGTACCTATAGGTAATGGGAAAGCCAGAGTTGGAGTACTGACAGAGAACAATCCGAAATACTGGCTTAAGCAATTTATTGAAAATAGACTGGGTCACAAGATTTCCGATACCGGTAGAATTAGAGAGAAGCCCATTGCATTTGGCGCCACTGAAAGGAGTGTGAATAGCAGGGTGCTTGCCGTTGGAGAGGCAGCAGGACAGATAAAGACAACAACAGGTGGGGGAATATTTTATGGGCTTTTATGTTCTGAAATAGCAGCAGATGTACTTACAAAGGCGCTTCGTGGTAATGTAGATTACCTTATGCAATATGAGCAGAGATGGAGAGGGCTACTTGAGGAAGAGATATTTATGGGACAACAGGTAAGAGAGATTGCAAAGAGAGTGGATGATGCGACGCTTGACAGGATGTTCAGTAAAATAAAGAAAAGCAGATTTCTTGCAAAGATGATAATACAGCGTATTAACTTTGAATATCACGGGGCACTTCTCTCTTTCGGTCTTAAGGTGTTTAGACCGATCTTGGGCAGGAAGATGAAAATGTGACAGGAACTCTCAAGAGACACCCAAAATGACGAATTGCTCTAATTTCTAATGTCTAATCAAATCCCAATGTCCAATGATGGAAAAAATAATAAAAGAGACGATGATAAAAAATACGATTTAGAGGAGAGGACGGCTAAATTTGGTGAGAATATTATTAAATTTGCTAAGAAGGTTCCTAAAAATGCTATTACTATACCACTTATTACTCAATTGGTAAAAGCTGGAACCAGTGTTGGTGCTAACCTGGCCTGTTAAATAAAAGATTGT
>JAYENM010000051.1:0-4384 GCA_034722095.1 Caldifarciminota bacterium
TTTATCCACTTTCAGGATAACAAGACCACGTGATGTCCTCATTTCTCTTATCTCGTTTTCATCCATTTCATCTAAAGTTTTTGTTATCTGGTCATCCTTATCCAATGTTGTAAATCCGCAATCTCCTCCTAATGGTTTTTTTGAGTTTTCAGAATATCTCCTTGCAACAGTCGGGAAACTATGTACTTTTAAGGCAGTCCTTACCAATGTTATCTTGGAAAGTGCTTTGACTTTGCCCCAGAATGACGAAGGTATACGGATATAGATGCTACTGTATCTGACCAATTTCGGAGAGAGAACAACTTCACTGTCCTCAATTTGAGTTTCTTTATACACCTCGTTATCTATTTTTTCAATAAGATTAACCTCGTCTACCTGTTCTTTTATAAAGTCGTTGTAGGTTTTTCCATTATCACGCAGACATTTGAAAAATTCAGATGTTGAGGTGAACGAGTCCTCGATATTTTTTATCCATCTATCTTCTTGCCTGTTTTTATCTATTCTTTTAGGCGCTCTTGGAAACTTGGGCACTAACGCAGGAATGGAAAATAGTTTACTTTTGATCTTGGACAAATATTTTTTCTCCTCAAAACAAGGCTTGCCCATAAACAAAACAAAACCATCAATGTCTAAACCCCTTCCTAATTTTATCTCTTTTATCATCTCACCGGAAGTTTTTAAATAGGCGCCAAGGCCTGTATAGACACATTTATTTGTTGTAAGATAACTCGCCATTAATTTACCTACATACTCCAGATTTCCTCCATACGCCATTGGAATAGTGATATCTAATGGCCATTCCTTCCATCTTTGAGCACACCATTTATATGCTGTTCCTGGATTTGGGAAAACTGCTGCAGAAACAATTACTTCTGGCTTCTCTTTCTTTATTCCTTCCACTACCATTTCTACCAACTCTTTTATATTTTCCGCCCTTTTTTCATTCCACATAATAAAATGATATCTATTCCATCTATCAAGAATGCTGCCGTCTCTTTTTACAAGCGAGGAAGGATCGTAGTAATGAGCCTTTCGAGAAATCATCAAAGGGTCAACGGCTCGTCTGAGCTCGCCAAAGACTGGATAATCGCGCTTCTGAGGGAAAAACAGCCCTACTGGGTATCGCACAAAATCAAAGTGTACACCATCTACATCATAATTTCTTGTCACTTCCATAAATATGTTATATATCCAGTCCTTTACTTCTTTTTTCCCTGCATCAAGATACATACCTTCAACGTTATGCCATATCATATCATCTTTTGTGTATTCAGACATAGACTTACCATTGTCATCAATTAAAAACCAATCGGGATGTTGATAAAGAATATGATTACTTGCCTTTGGTAACGCCTCTCTTGACCAGACAATGTAAGTATTAATCCATGCATGGACTTCTAATCCCTTTTTATGAGCTTCTTCTATAATATCTTTAAGTGGATCGAATAATGAATCGGTTAAGTTCTCGGAGCGAGGTAAAATATCAGAATTGTAATATGCATATCCACCAACCACAATCTGGACAAAAAGCGTATTAAAATTGTTCTCCTTCGCGGTCTCAACAATCTTTCTTATGTTATCGGGAGATGCTATCTGGTATGCTATAACCCATATCCCTCTTCCCTCTGTTATCTTGGAAAGGGGCTGGATAACTCTCTTAGGTAAGCAACCTGACATTATAAGAACTATTATAACGAAATAGCCTTTCTTACAAACCCATCGCATTTTTCTAATCTCTCTTTTGCTGTTTTGTAATCCACATTTGCAAGGATCATTACTATGGCTGTTTTCGTATTGTATTTTGCCTCTTTTAGAACCCTTGATGCCTTATCATATTCTACTCCTGTAACAAACATGATTGTCTTTTTCGCCCTTTCAATCAATTTTTCACTTGTAGGCTGTAGGTCTACCATCATATTCCCATATACCTTCCCAATCTTTATCATCGATGCAGTCGTCAACATATTAAGGACAAGTTTTGTGGCTGTAGCTGCCTTCATTCTTGTAGAACCCATAATCACCTCAGGACCGGTAACAGGACAAATAGCAACATCACAGGGAACTTTCAGCTCATCTCTTGGGGTTGCGGTTATATATATCGTCTTTGCCCCTCTTTTCCTTGCCTCTTCAATTGCTCCTATAACATAAGGCGTCCGCTTACATGCGGTAATACCAACTACCGTATCAAGGTTAGTTACATCCTTTTCTTCTATAGCCCTTGCTCCATCCGTTTTTTTATCCTCTGCACCTTCCACTGCTCGAACAAGGGCGCCGTATCCTCCCGCAATAATTCCTTGAATCTGTTCTGGAGAAGTCCCAAAAGTAGGTGGACATTCGGCCGCGTCAAGCACACCAAGTCTTCCAGATGTGCCTGCGCCGACATAAATCAGTCTTCCACCCTTTTTAAGTGATTCCGCTATCATCTCCACACCCTTTGCAATATAGGGAATCTCGTCCGCCACTATGGGTGCTACTTTCCTGTCTTCGTTGTTGATGGCAATCAGAATCTCCTTTATGGATTTTGAATCTATATCCATTGTATCAGGACTTCTCTGTTCTGTTATTATATTCTTGAGCTCGTCAAAAAGTTTTTTCATAGCAAATATCCTATCATCGCAGACTAAAGTCTGCGCCTACCACACTGGGAGAATTGGTAGCCGCAATCTTTAGATTGCGCTAAAAGATATAAGCCGGTTATGGTAGCCACAATCTTTAGATTGCGTACCATCGCACGACCCACGCCAAAGCGCAGGTACCCCGAGTCTGCGCCTACTATGTTACAAAAATTGTGGTTTTTATCATATCAGATGTAACCAGTTATGTAACAAGAAATGCATTCTTCCGATAAGCAACGATATACGAGCCATTACAGTATATCCGAAGGTAGCCCCAAAGAATATCATAATAAATATAGTTCCCACCTTCGCACTAACGCCAAGTATGCCTTTATGTTCTGCAGAGAAATAGAAATAGGATATTGTCGAAACAACACCAATTATCATAATAACAATGTTCCATGAATCTATAGGAACAATAGTAGCTTTCAATTGTGGAATCAAGATGCCCTGTATACTCCCTGTTATAGCCAATCCCACACCAACACCTACCGTGAAAGAAATTGGTATCCAACTTATCCGCCTTAAATTCGGAAACCATCTTGTCAGTATCATAATGCCCAGAATGGTCGGAATTAGCAGAAGGTAATTCTGAGTAAATCC
The DNA here is from genome assembly GCA_034722095.1 of Caldifarciminota bacterium. Classification (GTDB taxonomy): domain Bacteria; phylum Hydrothermota; class UBA3073; order UBA3073; family UBA3073; genus UBA3073. The sequence continues at coordinate 3,219 of JAYENM010000051.1, forward strand.
CTCTTTTAAAATAGGCAAAACAAGTTTCGGATAGATGGTAAAATACCAAGTCTGTATTAAGAGATAAGCAACTGAACTTCCAACAAAGGTATGCTCTGCAAATCTATAGAAAGGATTATCTCTGTATAAAAAGGAAAAAATGCAGAGAGTAAGAAATGCAGCTATCCATATTCCGATTACAGTAGCCATAGAATCTCCTTTGAATATTATTTATTCTATATCTTCCTTCGTCTTTCAATAAAATAGAAGATGTTTCCAATAATTACGAGCACAAGGATGAGTACGTGCATAAAAGATTGGGCAGGCATCCCGGATGTAGCAACACCCGGACTGCCTATCAGTTTTTCATATTCAGCAGCCCCTTTTAAGCCACCAATAAGACCTTCAATCTGTCCGGCATTAAGATAAGGATAGAAACTGGTAGCCATTACTGCAGTACATCCTGCAATTAATCTCTGCTTGAAGCGCGCCTGGGCAAACATAATCCATCTCTCTAATGTGCTGCCAGAACAAAGGTCTACCATAATAGAAATATCATTGTAGTTATGAATACCCTCCATCATAGGAAGGGCATCCAACGGGGTGCCTGCGTAATCAGTTGGAAAGGCATCCCTTATCTCTTCTCCTATTGCAACGATCACAACATCCACGCCAGGCTTAAATCCCAATATTACATAGTCTGTTCCATATTCTTTATTATACTCACTGGCTACCTCATCCAGAGCCATTGCTCCTATAGGAACACCAAGCGCATAAACACTCATAAGTAGCACTTTTATATCCTTTGAAAAGAGATGCCTTAAAACCGCAGTTGTCATTGGATATAACTCTGGCATAGTGCCCGCTTCGTAGTCAGTTGAAAGTAATACGACAGAACCGTGTTTCAATTCCTCAATTTTATCGTATGCAAGTTGAACGGGTGGACTTACCCTCACGGGCATTGTTATCTTTATGACCAGCGGAATGGTTACTACTATAGCAACCAGTAAATATATTATGCGTCTCCTAATATTCATCCTAAAATATGTGTTAATTTTTGAAACCGCTGATAAACGCTGATACCGTAAATCCGAAATCCTAATTTCTAAATTCTAAACAAATCCCAAATTCAAAATTCCAATATTTCAAACTGTTTGGACTTCGGCGAGCTCAGTCGAGCCGAATTT
>JAYENM010000052.1:0-4381 GCA_034722095.1 Caldifarciminota bacterium
GTACACCTGTAAGAGATGCAATAAACACAAACGCTATTGATATAGACCTGGCGATCAACCTGCAACAGATAGGTAATAAAATTAGATTTCTACAGGGGCTTACAAAACTTTTCACAAATCCGAATTTTTCTTACTCATTATCACGCTCCGCTGGTTTGTACTCCCTTCTTGGAAGGCCAAAGAGAGAATTTATATTTGGTTTTTCCCCTGAAGCAGAGGTTAATAAAATTATAAATGCGAAAGACAGCGAGAAAATGAGCAGAGATATCTCAATATCATCAGGATTTAAGTGGAAAATAATAAACCTCTCTTACGCCTACCGTGCGAGCGAAACTTGGGGTGGTAGTATAGACAACAAGCGATGGAGTACGAGTAGAACCTTTCCCGATGTTCGATTTAGTCTTTCTTCTATTGAAAAATTCTGGAAACTCAAAAATATTTTCTCAAGTATAAGTCTCTCATCGAATTTAAGGATATACGAGACCCGAGATGGCTATGAGATCAATGAGCCCAGTGGAGAGACCAGGGATGTTTCGTTAGGTCCATCTCTAAATCTACAATGGAAATCAGGAATTTCTTCAAGAATTACCTCCTCTTTCTCGAGCAGATATACCAAGACACACACAGGTGGTAATATGTTTTTCGAAAAGGAAGAACAGCATTTTGAAATCGGAGCATCCAATGGTTATGCATTCAGCGCTCCAACAGGAATAAAAATTCCCTTCCTGAGTAAGGTAAGATTTTCTGGTAACCTCAATACAAATCTCGATGTAAATTATTCCTGGGATGGAGGGCAAGATATTACCAAGAATAGTAAGAGCAAGGACAGGTATAGATTCACAATAACGCCAGGGGTAAGCTATAACTTTGCATCCAATATCACAGGTGGTGCAAGAATAGATTTCAGGGAAGATAACGACCGTATGTCACGTGTGCATACAAGAACTGCGGGAGTAAGCGTCTGGGCAGATTTTAGATTCTGATATGAAATTTGGACGCAGATACACGCAGATATATTAAAGTTATTGAGTTATTAAGTCATTAAGTTATTAAAAGACTAATTGTCCAATAATGCAATTACCAATAACCCAATGACCTAGTGACCTAATAACCCAGTTACTCAATGACCCAATAACCCGACGACTCAACGACCCAATAGCCTAATAACTGTTTTCAACCGGGAGTATCTTATGAACAAATTAACATCCCAGGGAAAGGATTTTTCTACATGGTATAATAATATTATCCTGCGGGCGGAACTTGCTGATTATGCGCCCGTAAAAGGCTGTATGGTCATCCGACCTTATGGTTACGGGATATGGGAGAATATACAGTCTATACTGGACAAGATGATTAAATCTGTTGGGGTACAGAATGCATACTTTCCTCTCTTTATCCCGGAGAGTTTTATACATAAGGAAAAGGAGCATCTTGCTGGTTTTTCCCCTGAGCTTGCAGTTGTCACGTATGGTGGGGGCAAGGAATTGGAAGAAAAACTCATTGTAAGACCAACCTCTGAGACTATTATAAACGCAATGTTCAGTAAGTGGATACAATCCTTTAGGGATTTACCTCTCTTAATCAACCAGTGGGCAAATATTGTAAGATGGGAGATGAGAACGAGACTTTTCCTTCGGACTACAGAATTTCTCTGGCAAGAGGGACATACAGCCCATTCAACTCACGATGAAGCAAGTGAAATGGCACTTACCATACTTACTATTTACAGAGATTTTATGCAGAATACCCTTGCAATCCCTGTTATATATGGAACAAAGACTTTATCGCAAAGGTTTGCGGGTGCGATTGAGACATATACCATTGAAGCAATGATGGGTGACCGCAAAGCACTCCAGGCAGGTACGTCGCATGATCTCGGGCAAAATTTCTCGAAAGCTTTTGATATAACATATCAAACAAAAGAGAATAAACTTGACTATGTATGGCAGACTTCCTGGGGTGTATCCACCCGTCTTATAGGCGCAGTCGTTATGGTACACGGAGATGACAAAGGACTGGTTCTACCACCAAATATTGCACCAATACAGGTTATTATAGTCCCTATATGGAAAGGGGATGAAAAAGGGAAAACAGTAAAGGCGGTTCTTTCTCTTGAGAAGAGATTAAAAAACAATAACAAAGATTCAGGTTCGTCTCTAAGAGTTCGGGTTGATACAAGAGAGGAATTTACGCCTGGCTTCAAGTTCAACGAATGGGAAATGAAGGGTGTACCATTGAGGGTAGAAATAGGGCCAAGAGATATAGAGAACTCCACAGTAACAATTGCAAGAAGGGATGAAGGAACAAGGATGGTAGTAAAGAGTAGTGAAGCTGTGGAAGTTATTATAAGAACCCTGAACGAAATTCAAAAGAATCTCTTCTTAAAAGCAAAAAGATTTATAGATAACAATACTTATCTTGTAGATGATTGGAATGAGTTCAAACACAAAACGGGATTTATTCTTTCTCACTGGTGTGGGAGCGCTGAATGCGAAACAAACATACAGAGCGAGACGAATATGACAATTAGATGTATTCCCATGGATACAGAAGAGGAGGAAGGTAAATGTATCTTCTGCGGAAAACAATCAAAAAGAAGGGTTGTATTTGCTAAGGCATACTAGTTAGTATGGTAATAGGGGGTTATATGGAGGATCTAAAAAGGGTTATAAGGAGTGTTCCTGATTTCCCAAAAAAAGGAATACTGTTCAGGGATATTACCCCTCTCCTCGAAGATAGATACACATTTAGAAAGGTAATAGATATATTTGCGGAGTATTACAAAGACAGGGAGATTGATAAGATAGTATCCGCAGAGGCAAGAGGATTTATCTTCAGTGGAGCACTTTCATATATTCTTGACGCAGGTATAGTTTTGGTTAGGAAACCCGGAAAACTTCCCTATAAAGTTGTAAAAGAAGATTACAAACTTGAATACGGAAAAAATACATTCGAGGTTCACTGTGACGCAATAAAGAAAGGCGAGAAGGTTCTTGTGTTTGACGATCTTCTGGCTACAGGTGGAACGGCATCTGCAATCTGTAGACTTGTTGAAAGACTGGGGGGAGAGGTTATAAGCGTTGCATTTCTTATTGAGCTTGAATCTCTCAAAGGAAGAGAGAAATTGAAGGACTATGATATCTATACCTTGTTAAAATATGATTAGATTCTTTCTTACTCCTCTCCAAACACCTCTGCCTCAAATATATATAGTTCAGCATCCTTCCATGCATATGGTGGTAATCCTGCCTTCATTGAGACCTCCTCAAGGAAGGTTTTTTTGTCCCATCCATATTCTGTAGCAACCTGTGGAAGCAGAAGACCAGAGTACGCTCCTTTTATGATATATAACCCATGTTTACCCACTGTTATCTCTTTTATATCTTTTATTCTTTTTAGGGGAGACAAAACGGATATCTCTATCTTGATCTCATCAAGTTCATCTTCTTTCAGCGGAGGAAATCTTGGATCACCTATTGCAGCTTGTCTTGCCATCTCGTTTATAGTCTCATAAAGGGGCTTTACTGGATAGATATAACCGATACATCCGCGTAGATGCCCGTGTTTCTCTATCGTGACAAATGCTCCCTTCTTCTCTTTCAGAACAGGCAATTCCGTCTTTACCTGTGGGAGTAATTGCCCTTTTGATGCGTTCTCTATAGATTTTCTTGCGATTGTAAGCAGTGTTTCTTTTTCCTCTTTTGTAAGGGTTTTTTGTTTATCTTTTTCTTTTTCTGTTTCCGTTTTACCAGAATCCTTTTGTGTTTTTGAAGCACTATCTATCTCTTTATACATAACGAAGCTTGAATACCCAACTACATATCTACCAGTAGCCTTTGCGCCTGTAACATCACTGGAGTTTGTAACCCCTGTATTTAAAATGTTAGTTGCCCCAAGACCTTTACAGATAAGCATTACAGTTGTTATTGGGCCGTATCCACAGGCGACATCTCCCTCCTTAGTTGCCATCCTATGAAATCCCTTTGCATCGAAATTTTTAATAAGTTCTACAACACTATCTACCTTTCTTTTACATTCATCGTAGTCGTTGCCATGATAGAGGTCCGATGACGCAACAAATAAGAGATCATCGTCCGCAAGCGATATAAGTGCAGATGCAAGTTCTGATACGATATTCATCGATTGATTACCCATAATTATGGGAACAAGTTTGAAATCTCCCAGAGTATGCTGAAGAAACGGAATCTGCACCTCAACGGAGTGCTCAGGTATATCAATCTCTTCAAGGTATCCAGCAAAGTTTATCTTTTCATAGAGTCGCTTGACAAACTCTTTGTCTATCTCGACATTTCCAAGAGGTGTTCGAAAGTATCCCTCAGGCTGGATGCTTATACCATTAAAGTAGGCATGATGGGAAGGA
>JAYENM010000053.1:0-4370 GCA_034722095.1 Caldifarciminota bacterium
AACAGAGACTTTCCTCCCGATAGATTTGGATATGTGTCAGGAGGGTATACCGAAGGTCGCCGTAAGGCAACTCCTGACACCACCTGCCACCTAACACCTGCCACCTAACTCCTGTCACCTAACACCTGCCACCTGTCTACAGCAGTCCCATCATCTCTTCCTGTATTTCCTTCAATCTCTCTTCTGTTTTTGCTTCAAAGCGTAGAACGAGAACTGGCTGTGTATTAGATGCCCTTACGAGCCCCCACCCATCGCCAAAATCAACCCTCACACCATCAATATCTATTATACTGTAACCTTTCTTTTTGTAGTAATTTTTTATTCTATCTACTATATTGAACTTCTCTTCATCAGTAGAGTCAACCCTTATCTCAGGTGTTGAGTAGTAGGAAGGTACTTCATCTACTATGGAAGAAAGTGGTCTCCTCTCGTTTGAGAGAATCTGCACAAGCCGCAGAGAAGCAAATATTGCGTCGTCATATCCGTAGTAGTTATCAGCAAAAAACATATGTCCGGACATCTCTCCCGCAAGTGGTGATGCAATTTCTTTCATCTTTGCCTTTATAAGCGAGTGTCCCGTTTTCCACATAAAAGGTTCTCCGCCAAGGGAATTTATAAACTCTATAAGCCCGAGTGAACACTTCACTTCAAATACAATCGGCGCACCCGGATGGGTCTTCAATACTTCTTTTGCATATATGCCAAGCAGTTTATCTCCCCATACTATCCTGCCTGAGTTATCTATTACACCAATTCTATCGCCGTCCCCGTCGTATCCTATGCCAAGTTCTGCGCCTTTTTTTATTACTCTGTTTTTTAAATCTTCCATGAATTTCGGAATTGTTGGATCGGGTAAATGAGCAGGAAATCTACCGTCGGGCCTGCAATTTATACATTCAACACTACATCCTGCCTTTCTTAAGATATCGTCTGCTATATCGCCACAGGTACCATTTCCGGGGTCTATAACGAGGTCTATGTTCTTTCCCATATTGATTCGTGAGAGCACATCTTGTTTATAGTCATTTATTATATCGTATTCCTGTAAAATTCCTTTCCCTTTTTTATATTTACCTTCTTCTATAATCTTTTTCAGAATCTGTATGTCCTCTCCATATATCGTCTCTTTCCCCTTCAGAATTTTGAACCCATTGTATTCTTGGGGGTTATGGGAGCCAGTTATCATTATACCCCCTTGCTTATTCAGGTGGAAAATGGAAAAGTAAAGTACAGGGGTGGGAATAATACCAACATCGATTACATTTATACCACTATCAATAAGGCCCTTGGTGAGGACATTGCGTATTCTATCCGATGATAACCTTACATCCCTTCCTATTGCTACATTGGAGAGGTTATCCTTTTTTATAAAAGTCGCATAGGCTCTCCCAAGGAGGTATACTGTCTCATCAGTAAGATCAGCCTCGGCGATACCTCTTATGTCGTATGTCCGGAATATGTTTGGATTTATCATAATAAAACACAGCCACAGAGAACCCCTTCCACCTGTCGGTAGACAAACACATCTGAATCACTTCTCTTTCCTGCCTACCGTCAGGCATTCCCTGTTAAATTCTTTTTCAAACAGGGAAGAGAATTCTTTATTTCTTTTTTTTAACAGGGAACTAAAGAGACCTATAAAGGAATTTAAAAAACAAAAATTTGTGGGCACGGATTGAACCCGTGCTATGTTACAAATTATACCACGAGAAATATAAAAAGTCAAGATAAAAAAGTCAGCGCCTGCCTGACGGCAAGCAGGGATTACACAGATTTAACGGATTATACCAAAATTTTTGTAACCTTTTTTATTTTTTTTCAACTATATATGAGTGAAGGCGAGAAAAGAAGCCACGGGTTACAAAAAATCAGAGTTAGGACTTGACAGTAGAGATTTTCATTTTAGTGTCTATAAATAAGTCGCAGATTACACATTTGTCTGCAGTATACAAAGATAATCACTAAGATCTGTGAAATCTGTGGCTGAAAAGAGGAGGTGATTAATATGAAAAGATACTATCCCCTTGCAGAAATATCCAGATTGGAGGATACATTCGATAGGTTCGTTGATAGATTCTTCTCTGATTTTTTCCCAGCCAGATGGCAGGCAGAGGAGAGATTACCAGAGGTCGAATGGGTCCCTGCTGTTGATCTCGTGGAGAAAAAAGAGTACTTCCTTTTGAGAACTGAGATTCCAGGAATAAAGAAAGAAGACCTTGATATCTCAGTAACGGATGATTCCATAACCATTAAAGGGGAAGTAAAGAAAGAAAAAGAGGAGAAAGGTGAAACATATTATCTTGCGGAAAGATGTTGCGGTTCATTTGGAAGATGTGTGAAACTCCCACAGGAAATAGACCCAAGCAAGGTAGAGGCAACGCTTAAAAACGGTATCCTGGAACTTAAACTCCCGAAGAAGGAAGTGCGGAAGGCGAAGGTTGTTGAAGTAAAAGTGAAGTAAGTTCTGACCCGAAGGGGCGTTCAATTGAACGCCCCTTTTTTGCTTTTATAACAGGGACTTTGACGAAACTTGTATGAGACTTTAAGATAATTTTTGACAGGGAATTTAAGAGATTGAAAGAGATTTTTCTTTTTTCTTGACTTGAAACTACATATGTGTTATAATAAAAACATATGAAGGAGACTGTTGCCATAGTAGGAACAGGAAGAGTGGGAACATCTATCGGAGTTGCATTGTGTAGTGCGGGTTATAGAATTATCGGCCTCTCATCAAGAAGTAAGAAAGATTCTCCTCTTTTTTCTGTTTGCAACAACTTCTCTGCAAGACCATATGAGGTAACAGGTCTGGCTGATATTGTTTTTCTCACCGTTCCAGACGATGTAATAGAAGATGTATGTCGGAAGATAGCAAATCTCGGAGGATTCAAGGATGGTTCGCTTGTTATTCATACAAGTGGCGCCCTTTCATCTGATATACTCTCTTCTGCGAAGGGATGTAGATATTTATCTATACATCCTGTTAAACTCTTTACCTCGCTTTGTCCCGTCTCACTTAAAGGAGTATATTTTTCAGTAGAGGGAAGTGATACAGATACAGGAATACGCATAGTGAAGGATATCGGGGGTATCCCTTTTTTAATAAATAGAGAGGACAAATTGCTGTATCATGCGGTGTTGTCATTCTCCTCTTCGCACCTCACAGGTCTTATTGGGCTCGAGGTGTCTATTCTGGAAAGAGCAGGTCTGGATAAAAGGCTGGCTATTCTTCTTGCCCGAGATACACTAAAAAATATTGATAAGGATGGTGTGATGACTTCCTTCGCTGGACCTGTAAGGAGGATAGATAAGGGAACTATAAAGAAGGAGATAGAAGCACTGAAGGGTGTATCCGCAATAGCGGTGGATACATACAGGTTGCTGACGAGACTCTCAGTGTACATGGAAAGAGAGTTAGGTATTATAAATAGGAAAGATGCAGATTCTCTGATGGAGATTTTAGGCATTTAGCCTCCTATTATTTCATCCTGTCTTGGTCTATACCCGAGTTTAAATGAGTATGCAGACATTGTAATCCTACCCTCCGGTCTCAGTTCAAGAATTTGAAGTATTCCATCACCAGTCGAAACGAGGAGTCCATCATCGTTGATGATTTCCCCGGGTCTCTTTCCTCTTCCTGGAAGAGCTCTTCCCCTTAATATAATAAGTCTCTTCCCTCTAAATGTAGTATATGCGCCCGGAGTAGGAGATAAAGCCAGAATAAGGTTTTTTATTTTTTCCGCACTCTCATTCCAATTTATTTTTCTCTCTTCTTTCTTTATTTTGGGGGCATAGGTAGCATCTCCCTCCTGAGGTATTCCTTTAAAGCCTTTCTCCACGAGTGCTATACTTTTTAGAAGAAGCCCTGCGCCAATTCTTGTTAATCTTATCTTTAATTCACCATAACTTTCATTCCTACCTACAACCGTTGGTTGCCTCATTATTATGTCCCCTCTATCCATGTATCTTGATAGGAAGAAAGTGGTAACCCCTGTTTCTTTTTCCCCGTTTATGATTGTTCTTTGAATAGGGGAAGCTCCTCTGTATTTGGGGAGTAAAGAAGGATGAAGGTTGATTGAACCAGATCCGGGGACTGAAAGTATTATATCTTTCAGAATATAACCGTAGTCTATAACAACGAGAATATCTGGTGATTGTTTTCTTATAATTTCTGTCGTATCATCCTCATTAGGATTGGCTACAGCGAGTAATGGAATCCCCAATTCTCTGCAACGAGATGACACAGGAGATTCTATCTTGCCACAAGAGGTAATAACAAGTGTAACATTATGGCAAGAAGTAAGGCATACGAGCGGGTAGGTGGCGAATCCTCCTGTGCCAAAAAAAACGATCTTCATCTTAACCTTTTATTC
>JAYENM010000054.1:0-21434 GCA_034722095.1 Caldifarciminota bacterium
CCGAGTAAAAGAACCCATAGGAATAAATAAAAATACCCCCAATCCTATATGTTTCAAGAATTGAGGGTAGAAGTTGATTATTCTCCCCGTTTATATTTAAAGGATAAAGGATAAACTCCATATACCCTTTCCTTTTCGGGTTTATAACCCCGAAGATCGGTAGGCAAGTTTTTATCTCAAAACTACTATCAATATTATAACTCAAAAATCCCATTTTGTCAAGAAGAAAATTTCAAAAATCTTGGCTGAACACCCCACATGGTATCCCTGCCTGACGGTAGGCAAGCACCCCTTACGAAATCATAGACAAGATTATCCAGAATAATAGGAAGCAGATTGAATGTTTGTTACGCATCATTACCAATGAAAGAGCAGAATTATAATCCTTAAAGTAATGTTCGTATAAAAAGCGGCAATTACATCGTCTATCATAATCCCCCACCCACCGGGAAGAACTTGTGATCTCCTTATGGGGAACGGTTTTACGATATCGAAGAAACGAAAGAGAAGAAATCCAATTATGCCGATTTTCCAATTCCAGGGGAGGAGAAAAAGAGAGAGAAATATCCCACATACCTCATCTATCACTATCCTCTTCGCATCCCTCTCCCCCCACATTTTCTCTAATCTTCCAGACAGATAAACTCCGTAAAAGAAGAAAAAGAGAATAATGATGGATTGAAGCCATATGATTTTGGGAATGAGAAAGAAGACAAGGAGTGCAAGCCCGCTACCCCAAGTTGCTGGGGCGAGGGGAAGATACCCTGTGAAAAATCCTGTCCCAATCGTTATCTCAAGCCATCTTTTAACCATTAAAAACTGTGGATTTCAGGATGAAATTATAAAAGGGTATGTTATCTTTTGTATTTCAGAAAAGTTGTCTTATATTCTCTTTCCTGCCTACCCTGCCTACCGGCAGGCAGGCGTCAGGCAGGCAATCCCTGTTAAGAAGAAATCAGTTTTATGAATCTTCGTTTCCCGACTTTCAATACACCACCCCTGTCAACCTCATAGTTTACATCTTTAATAACCTCTCCATCTAATTCAACTGCACCCTGGGTTATGAGCCTTCTTGCATCACTTCCAGTTGTAGCAAATCCGACATTCTGAAGCAATCGCACTATCCATATCTTTTTTTCAAGTGTATAACTGCCAATATCCTCGGGAATACCCCTCTCCCGGAAAACTCTCTCAAACTTCCCCTCTGCCTCAATCGCGGCCTCCTCTGAATGATACATCTTCACTATCTCCTTTGCAAGCCTTGCCTTCATATTCCTGGGATTAGCCCCAGATGCAAGTATTTCTTTTATTTTTTTAATTTCTCCCACTGATAAGTCAGTGCATAGTTCGTAGTATTTTATTATAAGTAAATCGGGAATGGACATAATCTTGCCAAACATCTCACCCGGTGGGTCTTTTATTGAAATGTAGTTATTGTATGATTTACTCATCTTTTGTACACCATCAAGCCCTTCAAGCAATGGAAGCGTTAAACATACTTGAGGAGGTTTTCCAAATCCTCTCTGAAGTTCCCTCCCCATAAGAAGGTTAAATGTCTGGTCAGTACCGCCGAGTTCTATATCCGCATTTATAAAAACAGAATCATATGCCTGGAAAATTGGATATAACAACTCATGGAGTGATATCGGGGTATTCTCTTTTAATCGCTTTTCAAAATCGTCTCTCTCTATAATCCTTGCAAGTGTTACCTTCTGAGCAAGTCTAATAACATCCGTAGAGCTTAAAGGTGCACTCCACTCAGAGTTGTATCTGAACTCCGTCCTCTCCGGCAAGAGAATCTCAAATATGTCTTCCCTGTATCTTGCCATATTTTTCTTTACCTCCTCGCCCGTGAGAACGGGTCTTGTCTTTGATTGTCCTGATGGGTCACCAATTTTCGCTGTAAAATCACCTATCACAAGAACTGCAATATGTCCAAGTTCTTGAAATTGTCGGAGTTTCCTCAAAGGTACAGCAAATCCCAGATGAATATCTGGTCCTGTAGCATCTATACCAAGTTTCACTCTGAGTGGCCGTCCTGCTCCAAGCTTTTCCTTCAACTCCTCTTCCGTTATTATATCAGCTGTTCCTCTCTTTATCAATTCGAAGTCATTCATACCTCTCTCCTTCTTTGAAATTTTCAACGCAGATTAACGCAGATAAAGATATAGTAATTAAGCTATTAGGTAATTAGGTTATTGGCTATCTACATATCACTGGGCAATCAATCCTTTAATAACTTAATGACTTAATAACCCAATAACTTTAACATATTTGCGTTTACCCTGTTAAATAAACCGCTATTAGTGATTGCTAACATTTATCATTGTAATTATTTAACAGGGTGAATCTGCGTCCTATTTTTGGTATTATATTCCCCACAAAGTACTCAAGTCTTCTTATGCACTCATCCTTACCGAGTATCTCCATCAGTTCAAAGAGTCCAGGCCCGACGGTTTTCCCCGTAAGTGCAAATCTTATAAGATGTATTATAAGAGCTGGCTTTATACTCATACATTCTGCAATATTCCTCACACAACCCTCAACCGTCTCGCTATCAAACTTCTTTAGATTTTTAAATGACTTTATTACTTCTCTTATTCTCTCTTCTTTTATCTCTGCCTTGCCTTTTCTTACATATTTAGCAAATCCATCAATATCGTATTGCTCTGGTGGTATAAAAAAATATGAACCAAGTTCCCAAAACTGGGAAAGAAGGAATAATCTTTCCTTTAGAAGACCTATTACACGAAGAATATATTCTTTTCCTTTCTGCTTTATCCCGGGCTTATTCTCAATAAATGGTAACAGCCTATGCAGGAGCTCACTGTTGTTCATTGCCTTGATATACTCTCCATTCATCCATTCAAGTTTTTTTATATCAAAGACAGCTCCTCTCTTTCCCACCCTCTCAAGCGAAAAGAGTTCTATCATCTCATCGAAAGAGATTATCTCCCTGTTACCACCTGGTGACCACCCAAGAAGCGCTAGGAAGTTGACAAACGCCTCCGGTAGAAATCCCCTATCTCTGTATTCAAGCACAGACACTGCACCATGTCTCTTGGAGAGTTTTGCTCTATCAGGACCGAGTATTAAAGGAAGATGTACAAATTCGGGTGGTGTCCATCCAAATGCTTCATACAAAAGAATCTGTTTGTGGGTATTTGATATATGGTCCTCTCCCCTTATTACATGTGTAATTTCCATTAGATGATCGTCAATCACGCAAGCAAAGTTATAAGTTGCCATACCGTCCGATCTTACGATAACAAAGTCCTCTATATCGTCTTTGCTCCTTTCTATCCTTCCGTGGAGCAAATCCTCAAAAGAACTTGATTTTTCAACCTTGAACCTGAGTGCTTTTATTCTCTCCCTTTCAAACTGCTCCTTCTCTTTTTGAGTAAGATGGAGACATCTTCTATCGTATTTCCATGCCGCTTTTTTCTCTATAATCCTTTTTCTCCTCTCTTCTATTTCCTCTTTTGTGCAATAGCAGGGATAAACCAATTCCACTTGAAGTAGCTTATCTGCATATTTCCTGTATATGTCACGCCTTTCCGACTGAAAATAAGGGCTCTCATCCCAGTGAAGTCCCATCCATTTAAGAGATTCAATAATGACATTCACCATTTCATCGCTTGAACGTTCTATATCCGTATCCTCTATTCTCAGGACAAACTTTCCATTTCTATTTCTTGCAAAGAGAAAGTTATAGAGAGCAGTTCTTGCAGTACCTACATGCAGAAAGCCGGTTGGTGATGGTGCAATCCTAACCCTGACCATATTGTTTCTTCTGATGTTATTAAAACCGAATAATCTGCGTTTACCCCGTTAAATAGAACTGTTTTAAGGACGCTTTGATATTTACCATTACATTATTTAACGGGGTGAATCTGCGTTCAGGTTGTCCGTATCGTTATTTGCACGGTTAAAACCGTGCCCTACAGTCCATTTTTCACCACAAAGGGCACAAAGAGATTTGCAAATTGAAGATTTCAGATTTATTCACCACGAAGGCACGAAGAGATTACAGATTTCAGATTGTAGTATAATCGCGACTAGGAAGTCGCTCCCACAATGTTCCAGTGACCCAATGACCTGTGTCAGGAGGTAACTCCTGACACCACGGGAATCTGCGTTAATCTGCGTCCAAATTTTTCCTTGACACTATATTGCAATGTGGCGAAAGCGATTTTCAAACTCTTCGCTTGAGACATTACCAGCCCGGGCAAGTCGCTCCAGATTTTCTCTATCATCAAAATCTTGCTTTTTTAATCTTATCATATAGGCTTTGGCTACTTCATAAGATTCGGAATTGATGTCAACGAACCGAACGCGAGTCCTTCCGGTTTTAGAGTTAACGATCTCAGAAAAAGGAATGGGGGTAAGCTTTCCCGAACGATAGGCAATTATAGCATTGGAACCACCACTAAAAAGAAACTTAACCGCTCCATAGCCCAGATTTCTTGTATATTCAACATCAAATGGAATTGGCGTAGCTGAACGAACTTCATACCCTACATTGGTATTTATAATAGTCATATCAATTCCTCTTTTACGAAGCCTTTTTTTAACCTCGTTTTTCAGGAATTTACCAATATCAATTTCTGAAAGACGAATATGTCCATGTTCGTCTCTCTCTAATTCTGCAAGGCTTTCCAGCTCGTCCTTACCAATTTTTTCTGCTATTCCTTCTGCAATTACTGCCACGCCATCATTTCTACCCATAGCTCTTCGTTTAATAACCGCACCCTCAAGTATGTCAGCAATAGTTGAAAGTTGTATATGCTTGGATTTTGAGAACTCCTCAGCAATAATTACCAATGTTGCACCAGCAGCCTTTCCAATGCCAAGGGCTAAGTGGCCCGCCTCTCGCCCCATAGTCGTTACGAAGTACCAACGTGCAATTGTTTTCGCGTCCTCCATAAGATTCTCAACAATTTTAGTGCCAACATGACGGGCAGTCTCAAAGCCAAATGTTGGCATATTATCTGGAAGTGGTAAATCGTTATCAATGGTTTTAGGCACATGAGCCACCCGGATTTTACCCCCAACTGCCTTTGCAACCTCACTTGCCGTAAACGCAGTATCATCTCCTCCGATTGTTACCAAATAGGTGACACCCACTTTTTTAAGAATGTCTACCACATTAGCCATCTTTTGGGAATCCCCCCCTGGATTTTCCCGAGAGGTTCCCAGAATTGATCCACCACTTGTGTGAATCCGGGAGACATCAGAAACTGTGAGAGGTAAAGTCCTATCACTAATTCCCCGTGATAACCATTTAAACCCGTCCTCGATACCAATCACCTTCTTACCAAGATTAATCGCCTCAATAGTGACCGAGCTGATGACTCCATTAATACCTGGTGCTGGTCCACCACCAACTACGATAGCTAAAGTTTCTCTCTTCATACTTACAACCTCCTTTTGTAGCCACTCCCCGCCTTTGGTAGGACAGGGATTCCAAGCCACTGATTTCACAAATTTTTAGGACGCAGATTTTCGCAGATTTGCACAGATTTTTTCTTTCTCTTGTAAGCCGTTTGTAGGCACAAATTCAATTTGTGCTGATACAATTTGAAACCGTACTTCGATCCTATAAAATTCCTTTAAGTGCATCGGGTATTTTTGTTGACATAACTGTTGGCTTTGTATTATCTTCTATAAGATTCTTTGTGTTCTCAACCCGAAGTTTCTTAAAGAGAAGTTCAAAACGTAATTTAAGCTCACCCATAATACTATCTTTTACCTCTTGAGGAAGATCCCACCACTCTTTTTTGAAGGGTCCAAATCCTCGTTTTCGAGTCTTGTAAAAGAATTGATCGTCAGTTTCATCTTTTTTCCGTTCATCCCCAAACTCTTCACTCAGGTAATTATATACTTTCTCTCGAAAGTCCCGAGGGAGCAAGGGGTTATCATAAATAATATTCTGAAAGCCGGTTGCCAGATGAATTTCACAAGTTTCTGTCTTTGGGAAAAGGTCAAAAACCTCCTCCGGTAGTGTTGAGGCACCGTGTTGAACTGCACCGGCCAGATTGTATTTCTCTCTTGCAACCCTGGAAAGCCTTTTTAATGTGTCAAAGTCAATTTTCACTTTGGCAATACTGCCATTGGGAAGCACTACACCTCCATGTCTGGTGCCTGTTTGAACAGCTATCTTGCTCAGTCCTGGAGTCTCAAGGTTATTCTTTTTGAGAATTCTTAGCAACCCGTCCATATAGGCTCTCAATTCCTCCACAGTACTGTTTTTCATCCCAATCTCCCCAATTTCGCCACCGATGGCGACTGCAATATCTTCTGGCTGGATGTTTCTTATTATTTTAATGAATTCGGCAGTAAGCTCAAAATTGAGTTTCTGCTGCTCCTGGAGGGTGTCTTTCTCAATATCCACCAGAGTAGAGATGTCTATATCTATGTTGTAGAATTCAGCGGCAATTGCCTCCCGAACGAGACTCTTAAGTGATTCAATTTCTTCTTCTTTGTTCTCTTTGTATTTTCTGGCATTTATCTGGAAATGGTCACCCTGGATAAAGACTGGTCCCCTGTAACCTTCTTTTACAGCTGCGCCGAGTAAAACGGTCGTATACTCATCTGGTTGTTGTTTTGTATAGCCAATTTCCGACCGAGCAATTTCTAAAATAAATGCTCCTACTTTCCTTTCTTTTGCTACTCTGAACAGAGTTTTGCCCACATCATAGGTCAATCCACGAATATTTATTGCAGGAACACTGAATCCTCCATATTCATTTCTTGCCATTCCCCTATAGAACTCATAGATAGAAGCAGGGAAGATACCCAATTTTTTTGCTGATTCGAAGATAATGTATCGACAAACCTCAACCAATTGCTTATCCTGATGAAAGACAGATGTATAAACGAGACGGGCAATTACCTTCTCTCTGAAACCCAAAACATCGGTAATTTGAACACCTTCTTTTGTAAGGGTAAGGGAATCCTTACAGGAGTTGAGAATATCTTGAATACTTTTAAACACATGACCTCCTTGTAAGATCTATCGGACAGGGACAAGTCCTGTTCCTACATTATTACTTAGACATCAACTGTAGGGACAACCCTTGTGGTTGTCCTATTATCTTTTACACTTTGCTTTGATTTGCGAGGCTGAAGCCTTGCCCTACACCTCTCACCTAACTCACTCAACTGCAACACTGTATAACTTCAATACTTTCCTCTATTTTTCTCTGAAGGGCTTACTGAAAGTTCTGGTAATTATATCATAAAAATACCCATTAGTCAAGTTTTTTCTGGGGAGAGTTCTGAAAAATCACAGAGGACACAGAAATTGCAAAAAGAGGCGGGGTGTAGTTAAAGGACTTTTTTGGAGGTCTTTCTGGGGAGACTATAAGGTGAGAAGTTCCACTCTATAACAGAGACTTTAACGAGACTTGTACGAGAATTTGAAGAACCCCCAATTTAGACGCAAAAGAAGTCTTTTGTCTTATGTCTTCGTCTATGGTCAGTCTAAACTCTAAATCACCACTAAAGAAGGGGGCTACTGCACTCCAAAGAAACTACCCACAAATGCAACGCATCCCGCGGCAGTAATCCGCTACACAAAAATTTTTTCGGAGAATGCTCCTTTTGAAGGAGTTACCTCATAAAATTGTGGGGTTATACCCGTCTTCTTCTGATACACCTTAAGAATCTTCTCTCTCAGCGGTTTCATGCTGCTCTCTTTTAGAAAAAAAAGCACACAACCTCCAAATCCCGCACCCGTCAGCCTTGCTCCAAGTACTCCTTCTATGCTCTCTCCAATCCCAACCAGAAGATCGAGTTCTTCAGAACTCACCTCGTAAAGCTCCTTCAAGCTCCGATGTGACTGATTCATAAGGTCTCCAAACGCCTCCGAGTCTCCATGTTCGAGCGCTTCTACAGCCTTCTTCACTCTCTCGTTCTCATAGACCACATGCTCTGCCCTCTTTCTTACTACTTCGGGGAGATACGAACCAAACTTTTTTATGTCTTCTACCGTCGTATCCCTCAGTGACTCAATATGGGGCAGGTATTTCTTCAAAGCTTTTACCGCCTTTCTACACTCCATTCTCCTTTCGTTATATGCAGAGGCTGCAAGTTCTCTCTTCACCATTGAGTTACAAACAAGAAATGCACACCCGGGGAGAGATACCCGAACATAACGGTAGTCCAAAGTCCTGCAATCTATAAAAAGTGCAAATTCCTCCTTTGAAAGAAGGGAAGCGAACTGGTCCATAATCCCGCATTTAACACCAACGAACTCGTTTTCAGCTTTTCTCGCAAGTTTTATAATCTCCAGTGGTTCTATATCAATTTCATATAATCTCTTAAGAGAGAGAAGGGTGGCAATTTCCACAGATGCAGATGACGAGAGACCCGCGCCCTCCGGCACCTCTCCATATATCATTGCATCTATTCCGCCTATTTTATATCCCTTATCCATAAGAACCTTTGCGATTCCCTTCTGATAGTTGCTCCATCTATGTAGTTCTGTATGTTCAATGGAGTCAAGGTCAAATTCATCGCTCTCTTTATATTTCAGGTCATAAAGTCTTACCTTTTTATCCCTTCTTCTGGACACAAGTATAGTTGTATACCTGTCAATGGCTATAGGAAGCACAAAGCCCTCATTGTAATCTGTGTGCTCACCAATGAGATTTACCCTCCCAGGCGCCTTTACAATAACGGATGGATGTTTATCATAGATTTCTGAAAAAACCTTTATAAGCTCGGTATTTTTCATCCTCTTCTCTCTTCTCTCTTCTCTCTTCTCTCTTCCCTCTTCTCTCTTCACTCTTCTCTCTTCACTCTTCTCCCTTCGCTCTTCTCATTTCCTCTGCCTTCTCCTCAGGGGATGTGTCATTTATGAAGGTGCCTGCACCCGTCTCGCAAGATGCTCTGAACTTGAGCTTGTCTTTCGCACGGTAAGGTGGATAAAATTCAATGTGAAAATGGTAGTAAGAATAATCTTTATTATCTACGGGTGCCTGATGCAATACCATCATATATGGAGAGGAAAACCCAAAGAGGTTATCATACTTCTTCGTTATCACTTTCAATATATGGGCGAGGTCTTTCTCCTCTTCTTCGGTGAACTGAAGAAGTGTCTGAATATGTCTTTTTGAGTAGATATGAACTTCATATGGATATTTGGCGTAGAACGGGACAAAGGATATGAAAGAAGAATTTTCCGTAACGAGCCTCTTCCTATTTTTCTTCTCATCTTTCATTATCTTGCAGAAGAGACATTTCTTTTTCCTCCTCCAGTATTCCCAGGAAGAGTTAAGTTCCTTTCTTGGTCTTGGAGGTATAAATGGGAATGCATATATCTGCCCATGCGGATGTGGTATTGTAACTCCTATCACCTCTCCTTTATTTTCAAATATAAATACATATTTTATCTCTTTCATTCTGGCAAGTTCTTCAAATCTCTTCTTCCATAGTCTCACTATCTTCTCAATCTGAGCGACTGGTAAGTCTGCGAAGGTGAGGTTGTGGTCTGGAGAGTAAAGAACCACATCGCAAACACCCGAAGCCTCTCTTGCCTTTCTCAGTTCTCCTACCTCAACAGTGATTTCTGGAGGGGGGATAGAAAGGGAAGAAAAATCGTTTGGATAGATATAAACATCGTATGAATCAGGAACTTTCCCCGAACCCGGGCAGAATGGGCATACATCTTTAGGAAGCAATGGTCTCTCCTGTCTCGATGTTGCAACTATAACCCACTCCCTTAAAACTGGGTCAAATCGAAGCTCTGACATATTAGTTAGTTAGTTTGTTAGTCGGTAAGTTGGTTTTTTCGCCTGCTGTAGGCAGGCACTTCAGTTATATCTCATAATGGAGTGCAGTGGCTTGCCACTGCATATTTGCATTACCTCACAGAGTCCGTATGGACAAGGTAATGCACTCCAATTATATCCAGTAATCCGCCGGGGACGGGATAAACCCGCTACTCTGAAATTCAACTTAAGAGGATGATTCTATTGCCCGTATTAAATCATCGGGTCCAAAGGGCTTTTCTGTTGCTTTTTCGATCTTCTCGGTCCAAGGGAATAGACATCCATCGGCATACAGGTTTTCCGTAATGTAATCTAACACATCGGGAGACCCCAGAATCCCACCAAATTTTCTTCTCAAAGAGGCATATACCTGTTCTCTTATCATAGGAGAAAGGAGATAGTTCTGTGCATACACGGGGTATGTGAGTATAAAGTAGTTGGATGCCCAGAGTTTTCCTTCCGAGCCGATGAGTAGATATTCCCTCATCAATCGGTTCCAGACCTCATCCAGGTCAGAGTCGGGATTTTTGTATGCCTCAATCTCAAAATTCGACCACACCATTATGGACCTTATGCCGTATATTAAATCAGCAATCCGTGATTTCATAAACCTCTCTATTTCAGGATGTGGGATACTCGTAAAGGATTCAAGCCATTCGGGAAGGGAAGGCAGACCTCCCCAGACATCTGCCATACCCTCTGAGAACGGCCCCTCACTTCCTTTAAGGAGAAACGAATCTTGCCTGATAGAGGCTCCATGTATAGCATGCCCAAATTCGTGGAAGATTGTGCTATACCATCGGTGTCCATCCCTTGGGTTTAGCAGTATCCTCATATCAGCTGGAATTTTGATACCAAAACAGAGGCCACCATAGGGGATATCGGTGAATTTAATTTTTATGTTAAGCGCATTAAAGTCCTTACCAAAACCCTTTAAGGTTTTCTTAAGAGAGAAAATTAAATTATCCCTTGGGAAGTATTTGTCTGGTAGGGAGGCTATTTTCTGCAATATATAGGGAATATCCCAGGGCATAATTTCTTTCACCCTCAATTCCTTCCTCGCAGACTCCAAAAAGTCCCTGTAATATTTCTCTGTCTTCTCTTTTGTCTTTTTGAAAATGGAAAGAAGTCGAGTAAGAGGGATTCCCAAAAGGGAAAGGATGCATTCAGGGTAATTTTCGAAACCCAATTTTCTCGCAAGTTCATTTCTTCTCAAAAATAGTCGCTTTCCCTCATCTTTCAATAATTCACCCAAGGGATTGTCACAAAGATACGCCTCTCTTCTCACATCTCTATCCTCCTCCTTCCGCATCAATTCCCTTACCTCAGTCCTTCCCATTTCTCTTCCTCCCACATTCGGCCTGAATTTCATTAATATTTCCTCGATACCATTTCTTCTCCTGTACACATCTGGATTGAGGTCAATGTATGCCCGTAAGATCAATTTTGAAAGGACCTCCCCTTTTCTTCTCTCCACGGGGTCGGCGGAAGACTCTGCTATTTTTTGACTGTGTTCAAGGAGTCCCGGTTCGAGCAATCTTTCTCTCCTTTCTTCATCGAACCTATTCATATCCCAGTCCTTTATCCCGATATACTTCTCGTAACTGGCGATTGACGCCTTCTCGCTATGAGATTCCAACCATTTGTCAATCTCATCTATTCTTTCCATATTAAATAGTCTCCAGTGAAAATTTTTTAGGACGCAGATTTTCGCAGATTATCAAGATTTTTTATATTTCTTTTTCTGCGATTATCAAATGCCTTTCTTTTAATCTCCGGTTCAGGCCCAAAATTGAATAAAAGACCTACCTCAATGTCTGTCGCCCTCAATTAATTTAATAGTTGTGCCTCGTTATCTTCCACCAAATTTTTGGTTGCTTTAATTTCCACCATAACTTTATCATCCACCAATATGTCAGCACAATATTCTCCTATAATTTCTCCATCGTCATAATATACCTTTATTGGAGCCTGCGCTCTTGCTGGGATTCCTTCTTTCTTAAATTCTATCACCAGAGCATTTTCATATACCTTCTCCAAAAATCCGTAACCCAATTTATTATAAACCCTATAGAAAATCTCAATGATTTTCGCAGTTAGTTCTTTATACTTAAATTCGTTATCCTTTTTATCTGCGTTCATCTGCGTCAAAATTTTTTACCGGTAACTATATTAACCTCCAAGTTTCAGCCACTCTATCAAGAGAAATTGAATCCTATCGATAAAGACGGCAAATCTTGTCATTACAGTATTACCAAAAAATGCCCCAAAGGAAATCATCAAGAGAAGTCTTCCAAGGTCAGAGATCTTTTTTATAGGTCGAAACTTATATTGAAAGGAAAAGAAAAAATAAGAGAGAACGCACAATATGGTAATGACAAAAAAGATATTACTAAATGAATTGAGGGGCTTGAAGGAGGATGTAATCTGTGGCATCATGACAACAAACACACCCTTGAAGGTCATACCTGCACCTGCACCTATTGCAAAGCCTATTACAATTCTTGAAAGCCAGTGGTAGCGTTTTGAATATTGGAAATACCAGAGGAGACCTCCAAATAGTACAAATATCCATAGCCAGCCAAATGGCGTTACTCCCTGAAATCCAGCAATCATTGGGTCCCACCATTTCGGCCTCAGGACATCTATCCAAGTCTTCGCGACAGTATACCCTATCGCAAGTCCAAGGAAGACGTGTTCAAAGAGGCGATAAAAGGGATTTTCCTTTATAAGAAAAGAAAATATCGCCAGGGTGCATATGGCAGCTATCCAGACCTGAATTACTTCCATAATACATCAGTTATTGGGTCATTGAGTTATTGGGTCATTGAGTCATAGTGCCCCTGCTACATTTCTCCGTTTCACCGATTCACCGTTTATCCCCTTACGCTCTACGCTAATCTCTTATCCCTCTTCTCTTATCCCTCTTCCCTCATCTCTCATCTCTCTTCCTTCTTCTCTCGTCTCTCAGCCCAGAATCCTATGTTTGCCAGGATTATTAAGACGACAATGAGAAGATGGACCATAGATTGAGGAATGATGAGTTCGGTCCCAAGTTCCTCCGTTCCCAGAAGGTGTTCATACTCTGCTGCTCCTCTCACACCTACAAGCAGTCCACAGAGCTGCCCAGAGTCAAGATAGGGATATAAAGATGAAGAAACAATTGCAGAGGAGCAGAATACCGTATTTGTTCCATATACTCCCTGTACAAACCTAAGCCAGTCCTCAGTAGGCCAATAAGCAATGCCACAGATGAGAGAGATATCATGAATGTCCTCTATCCCCTTCATCATTGGGATGCTATCCAGAGGGGTTCCTTTTATATCCTTTTTTACTACTCCCTCTATATCCTTTGCCAGCGCCTGTATCACTGCCGCTCCAGCTCTTCCACCGGCGGCAAGATACCCAAAACTGCACCAGTCTACCCCATACTCCTTCCCATATTTCTTTGCCACCTTTTCTGCCACCTCTCTGCCAAATCCTGCCCCTTGAGGGATTATCGACATTATGGCGAACTTAATTCCCTTTCTCATAAGATGCTCCATAATTGCCTCAGTCTGTGGCCAGTTCTCTCCTCTATTCCCTGCATCCCAACTGCAATCAACGAGGACAATCTTATCCTCTGCGCAGTGCTCGATGGTGGTATAGACACCCTTTGTCTCTCGACTTACATACATCGGGAGGCGAATTTTAACAACAAGTGGTATAACCACTGCAAGAATGGCCAGTAGATATATTACTCTTCTGTCGATCTTACCAAGTTTCACAAGGAATTCTCTCATTTTAATTGCATACCTCTTTCCAAGGAGAGCCACATACGCAATGCGATTGCAATCGATCCTACATATATGCCAAACATCACTGCTCTATAGGCTGCAGTATTGGCTATCCAGAGAAGCCATGCAGATACCTTCGGAAGTTGAATACCAGGGGGTAGAGCCCTTGTTATCCACAATCCAATTGGGACCTGTCCCAGCATTATTATACAGGCGGAGACTACCATCACTGTCGCCTCAAAGGTCCTTACCCTCATTGCCCTGTATGCGGATGTAACCATAAATAGGGCAAGCAATGAGAATATCGTCGCTCCGAGGGGCATGTACATATAAGTAAAGAGAGTCTTATAAAATTGCTTCGCCAGGGATGTGGGGTGATAGGCATCCATAAAGCACGCAATCATCATTGCAAACATCGCAACAAAGAACGCAACACTATAGATCCAGCCCGACTCCAGTTTTTTGATCTTTTTACTATGGGCTATGGAAAGATTGATGAGACCCAGCCCTACGGCAAAACCCCATAGGACCATAAGAATGTTGCCCATAGGAACGATAAAGGAAGAGAGATAGGTGGGTTGACCGTTGATCTCTTCAGGAAGCACAAACTCCAGGAAATAGTACAGCCCGCCCAAGAATGTAATTATCTTAACTACTCTCTCTTTCATATCTTGCCTTTTCAGGACGCAGATTATCGCAGATTTTTCAAGATTTCTTATATTTCTTTAAATTTATCAAAGTATTTTAGTTCTTTAGTCTGTTTACCCCTTTAAATAATTTTAAAAAATACCAGGGTGTTGCTATAAGGCGACTTTATTTAACAGGGTGAATCTGCGTTCATCTGCGTCCTACACATTTATAATGAAAGTAGTCTTACAAGCCAGTCAAAGCCAAGGGTTGCAAATACGACCCCTGTAACCAAGAGTATAAATATAATAATCTTTCCTACATCCTGTCCCACAACGCTTCCTTTTAGGATAGGTTCGTCGGAGAGATATGCAGAGGCAGCGTACAATTCTTCACCTATAAGCGTGTAATCACAGGTCACGAGGAAGAAGGGAATCTGGAAATATGAGTCTGACGCAGCAATCTGGATCGCTCCTAAATTCCTACCTGTCTCAGCAATGATAAGGGATTCAAATCCATACATTCCAAAGAAGAAATGTGCCCCGGTATGCTCTCTTATCATAGCACCCGCTACTGCAGAACCCCAAGCAGACTGGTTATCCGAATAGAATCTTATATCTGAGGGATCGAATAAATCTGGTCTCCCCCCCAGATCATAGGCATCCCTCACATACTCTTCAACAACAGGGTAGATTTCTGGTCTGAATATGGGAACGATTGTGCGAATACCATAACTTGCTGCAAGCCTCACAGCATGGGATAGAACGGATAAAGAGGCAAAGGTGGGCGCATCGAAACTACCAAGCCCAAGGCTGAACAAAATGGGACTTCCAAGTTCCGTTGCCCGTCCTACTGCCTCGTCTACTGCCTCAAGCCCGGGAAGACGACGCAGAAACAGTCTCCGTCCCTTTTTGGCGGAGAATATCTTATAGAGTATGGCGAAACATACCCCGAATAGGAGTATCCTTACTGTCCAGGTTGCGTGTTCCATAATAATATTAAAAATTAAATATTAAATATCAAAATTATTGACTTAGAGTGCCTGCCTACCGCAAACAGTAGCCCCTGGAGTGCAGTGGCTCGCTACTGCATGCATTACCAAGGTAATGCACTCCGTTTCCTTTTTCCATCACCAAGGTGATGCCTGCCTGCGGTAGGCAGGCACTCCAAGCTATTGCATTATCTCAGAAATCATCACCACCCAAAAGTTCAAGGTTTCCCACGTCTTCTATAATATCTGTAATATCTGTCTTTTTATTGCCCTTATACCAGTGATAACTTGTGAATTCATAATCAGTTATATCCTCTACGTGCCCATGCTTCAGAGGATTATAAATCACATAATTCATGAACTGATAAAGCATTTTCTCATTTCTTATGGTGGTATCCCAGTAGTTATACCATATCTTATTTTCGCCTATATTTAGAGGCCACTGTTTCTTCATTTGCACGGCACTCTTACTGTGTATCTTTCTCACCATTTCGGGTATCTTGTATGCATTTTTTATCAGAAAGATTATATGATAGTGGTTGTCCATAATAGAATAGCACACAAGCTTTGCCTTGTATATTTCCATAAATTCGGTCATTACAGTGAATAGTATTCTCTTCTTGTCATCTGTATTGAAGTATGGCCTTTTAAGATATGTTCCACCTGTCAGGAAATAGTAACTATTCTCTTTGAAATGGTGAGGTGGATTATGTTTATATGTTTTGAATATGTCTTGCATGGATATTAACTATAGACCCGGAGTGCAGTAGCTTGCTACTGCATGCATCACCAAGGTTATATACTCCAATCTCAATGCATCAGCAATCTGATGCACTCCAGTTTTGCTTCCGTTGGAGTGCAGTGGCCCCGCCGGAGACGGGGTAAACTTGCCACTGCATATCTCTTTGCATCACCAAGGTGATGCCTGCCTGCGGTAGGCAGGCACTCCAAGGAGGCTCTCCAAATCACCTTGTAACAGAAATGACGATATCTGTGCCTGGCTGGGCTTCCATTGCTACAATAGTAATCCCCTGGTCGTTCTTCTCGTACCCACATGTCCATAGTTTTCTTCCATCAAGGAATGTAGAGCTTCCAGTCACGTAGCAGCTAACCTTCTCTTTCGGTATACAAAAAGGTGTAACCATTTCCAAACTAAGGGGTATGCTCAAAAAGAATACAAAGGATTCAGGAGTCCACACAAGAGTAGACACACTATCAGATAAAATCGGCTCCATGCCAAGGGATTCGAGCAACTGTCGAGCATATTGTCGGTCTTCTCCCCTCCTCATCAAGCCTATATATCCGCATCCAACTTTACTCTCTATGCTCTCTTTTAAATTTGGTACCCGGTACTCTTCCTCGCTTTGTGCCGAAACTTGGAAGGCAAACATACTTCCAAGGAGTACACAGAGAAGCAGCGATGTCTTTTTAAGATACGGCATCTTACATTACCTCCTTAATTTTTACAAATCCTCCCTGCTCTACCCGAACGGGGTTGGAAAACTCTCCTTTAGACTGCAGGCTAAAATCCCTCTTGTACACCTCCAGGAACTTCAGGTTCTCTGGTATATCGAGATAAATTTTCTCCTTCTCTGTCCCATTCAGGATATGGAGTTCTTTTAAATTTTTAAATGCCAATGGTATTGGTTTGAAAAGGGCATAGATTGCCTTCTTCCCCTTCCTTGCCCCAAGATATGAACCATCTATGGATGCGTCGAAGTCACCAAAGAGTATATTCCTGTGCTCCCTGTGAAACCTTATCCACTCTCTGATAATATTTTTGCCCTCTTCTGTAAGTTTCTCGAGATCCATAGATATGGTGGGAACGAAGAAGACGGAGAATATCATATGCTTTGCCATATTCTCTAATTTTTCATCCTGATGCCAGTAAATATAGTCTGTATGAATGGGAACATCGGGAGTAAATGCCCTCAGGAGTATACAGTTCTCAAGATTCTTTTCAAAATCGAGTGGGGTATCAAGCCCACGATATACTGCCCCAACCTGCAGACCAAAAAGATTTGCATAGTTCTGTCTGAACTCGAATAAGAGATTTCTCCCAAGACCCTGAAGTCCTTTATAAAAATCCAAAAGCCCATCCCCATCTGGCAGTGCGTCGACGAAGTCTATCTTAAACCCGTCCAGTTTGTTCTCCTTATATAAAGAATCCATTTTGCCAAGAGTATAGGTCAGGGCCTTCTTCTTTGCAGGGGAAAGCCACCTTACCCCATAACTCTCCTTACCGATAAGATAAGGTTGTAATCTTTTGAAAGCTCTTGATTCCTTTCCCACCATAAACGGTGATATCCATAGAAGAAGTCTCATATCCATATCCCGAAGTTCTATTGCAAGTTTACTCATCTGGGGAAATTTTTTTTTCGATACTATCCAGTCGCCCGTCTGAGCGTAACTCCCCCATTTTCCCTTCTCGTCAAAGAACCATCCATCATCTATGATGAAGGTTGTAAGTCCAAGTTCTTTCGCAATCTTCGCATTTCTGAGACACCAATTCTGATTTACTGAGTGATGGATACCATACCAGCTGCAAAAGACAGGTTCATATGCCTCTTCTGAAAAATTGGGCGGGTTTATACCTACAGCTTTTCTGTACTCCTGGATAGTATCAAGCCAAGAGCCCCTGTCCTCGGTCTTGTATATGTGAATCTTCAACCTGGACTTTAGGTTCATCTCAATGTTGTATCTGCCATTCTCTTCATCCAGATCTATTTTCATCTTAAGTGGAATATCCTGTTCTATAAGCCCCACGGCAAATCTTACCTTTTCATCTCGAGATAGGAAGAGGACGAGAGGAATGCCCTTATGGGGACCTGTCTCAAACTCATGCCTCCAAGGAAGTCTCTTCCATCCATAGGATGTGAGTATGGTGGTGAGGTCCCGAACTGGAACCTCAAAATTGAATTTCTTCCCCTCCAATGGATTTACCCCTTCTCTAAGGTCTTTTAATTCCATCGTACCCCCTTTAGAAAAATCAAATATCAAAAATTAAAAATCAGGTTGAAGTCATGCTTATGTCTAACGATTATATACCAAGAAATGCCGTTTGTCAATCAAAAACGTGAATGAATCACACCTTCTCTTCAGATCCGTTCCCCGGTTACAATCATCTCTGGTGAGCGAAGATTATACTCCTCTAATTTCAACCCTTTGGTGCTTTGTTTCGTTGGACGCAGATTTACGCAGATTATCAAGATTTTTTATATTTCTTTCTCTGCGATTATCACCTGTCTACCGATAGGTAGAAATGCCTTTCTTTTAATCTCCAGTTCGGGCACAAAATGAAAGACCTACTTTTATGTCTGTTGTCCTTAAATAGTTTAATAGTTGAAGACACTTCGTCTTCTCTTCCACCAAATTTTTTGTTGCTTTAATTTCCACATACTTAAATTACTTATCTTGGTTATCTGCGTCCATCTGCATCCAAATTTTTTCCTTGATGTTACAAAAGTTCACGCGCCGTCAGCAAAAAGACACTTGATGCCCAGGTAATAGCGGGGTCACAATATCCTTCACCTGTGGAGGCATCGTAGTTTTCGTATATTCCATCCTTTCCATTTACCGTATTGCAAAAATTCAGTAGCTTGCTACTGCATGCATCACCTCACAGAGTCCGTATGGACAAGGTAATGCCTGCCTGCGGTAGGTAGGCACTCTAGTTTCGGTCCACTTTGTTTAATTGCTACTATGCCTGATATAAGGGTATCGCCTTTTTTCTCCCGTGATTTTCTTCATACTCCCTCTAACACCAATTTCTACTTCTTCTCCATCTTTTGTCCATGCTGTCAAGGTCTTGTGAGTTATTTCCACAATTATCCCTTTACCTCGCCATCTTATGCCAAATTTGAGTCTTTGCCATTTCTTAGGTAGGTGAGGGTCGAAATATAAATGTCCACCTTGAATGTGCATACCAGCAAATCCGTTTACTACCGCCTGCCATGTGCCCCCTGCAGAGGCTGCATGAAAGCCAGATGCAGTGTTTCCATGGAAATCATCTAAATCGATACGGGCACTCTTAAGAAAATGTTGATATGCAATATCTGGGTATCCAATCTCACTCGCCACTATGGAAGAGACACTTGGACCCAACGATGAGCGGTAAGCCGTGTATGGCTCATAAAAATCGAAGTTTCTTTTCTTCTCAATAATAGAGAATCGATCGCCCAAAAGATAGTGTAGTAAGACCACATCAGGTTGTTTTATTACTTTCGTCCTTTGTAATTTTCCCCAATCCCTCCACTCGGATGGAATTTCGGGAAATCCTTTTCGGGATGGTTCTAACTTTATCTCTTTTAGATTGAAATAGCCCTCAAATTGCTCATAGATTCCGCTTTTCTCATCATAAAGAATCAAAATTTTATCCGCAATTTCATGCCATCTTTCCACTTCATTTGATGTCACTTTGAGTTTCTTCACAACATCAGAGGCCTTGAATTCTTTTGCATAATCTGCCGTAGTCTTCAGGTTCCACTTAGCCATAAAATTGGTATAAGCCTCATTATTACAGTGCTCGTGAATCTCATCCGGGCCTATTACTCTTTCTATGATGTATCTTTTTCTCTTTTTGTCAAACCGGACTCGCGAAGCCCAAAATCTGGCAGTTTCAACCAAAATCTCAAGTCCATAATGTAGTAAAAATTCTCTATCCTGTGTAGCTTTATAATAATGCTCAACTCCATAGGCTACATCAGCCACCACATGATGTTCCTCTTCTGGTATATGAATTGTAATGGTTTTACCAAATGGAGAGCCGAGTTCCTTTGGACAAACTTCAGTTCCCTCATCAGCACTCTGCCAAGCAAATTGTGCTCCTCCGAAACCGCTGAGTTTAGCATTCTTTCGTGCCCCATCCAATGTATTATATCTATACATCAAAAGTGCTTTTGCAGTGGCAGGATCTGTGTAGATAAAGAACGGCAACATATAAATTTCAGTATCCCAGAAAGCATGACCCCAAT
Organism: Caldifarciminota bacterium; assembly: GCA_034722095.1. Classification (GTDB taxonomy): domain Bacteria; phylum Hydrothermota; class UBA3073; order UBA3073; family UBA3073; genus UBA3073. Next base: position 20,144 of record JAYENM010000054.1, read on the forward strand.
ACCCTTCTCCATGTAAGCCTTTGGCTCCAATACTCACTTTTTCATCTTCGGGATTTGCACATTGAATAAGATGAAATAGGTTAAATCTTAGAGACTTTTGCGCAAGTTCATCCCCTTCAATCTCTATAGATACGTTCTCCCATTTCTTCCGCCATGCAAGACCATGTGTACTTTCAATCTCTCTGTATCCACGAACCACAATCTCTTCCAATTTATCTAACGCTGACTTTCTTACATCCTTTGTATCACGTGAGGTATAAAAGGTCGCATATTTACAAAACTCATATTCTTTTCCCATTTCTGCATGAAAAGTCAGCACATTGGATATGTAATCCCTATCATATTTCACATCTTGTCTGTAGGTTGTATTCAAGCTAATATTTGTAGTTTCTCCAACAATGATACTACTGCCATGGGTCTTCATCTCAAGGTATATGCTATGACCTGCTTCCTCTCGCTTCACAAGTTCAAAATGCTTATTTTTGAGCTGATTGGTAAATCCAGTGGAGCTGAAGACATATCCATTGATTCCTCCTTCCATGATTATATTGCCACTGTAGTTTTCTGGCATCAATCTCCCATAAACGAGACCCTCGTGTTTTTCTTCAAGATGTACAAGCCTCACCGTTTCAATCCTTGTGATTTTCCTTTTTGGGCTTTCCCATCTTATCCTTTCGTGCAGGATTCCCCGGCGCATATCCAATGTCCTCTTATATTCTAAAAGTTTTCCTTTCTCAAAACTGATTGTCTCGTTATCGGCTGTTAATTTCAGGTTGGTCCAATCTGGGGCATTAGCAAGGGAAGTTTTTACCTCCAATGTTCGATCGAAGACACCTGCAAAAAATGTTACTGGATGACCATATTGTGTCTCCCATACCAAATTTGCACGCACTCCAGTATAGCCATTAGCAAGAGTGAAAAGAGTCTCGTAGAATTGTGTCTTCTCTGGTTTGTATTCCTCTTGGGTGATACACCATGATTTATCGGATAGTTTCAACATCTATACCTCCCTTTTCGATAAATAGTATTGTCAAAAAATTTAACCACAGAGAACACAGAGAATGTTCAGTATTAAGGAATTACAAAAGATTCTTTTCCCTCCCCTCTGTGACCTCTTATCCATACGGATCTTGAGATAAGACCAATCTTTTTATCCCGTTTTTCAACCTTTCTACATTGAAATTTATAAGTAGTCTCACTCTTTTCTTCATTGCTTTCATATATGTCAAGAGCTGTGCTTCAAATATCTTCTTCATTCCTTCTGTTGCCTTTATTTCTAATATCACCTGTC
>JAYENM010000055.1:0-4314 GCA_034722095.1 Caldifarciminota bacterium
AATTCTGCGGGGCGGATTTTCATTATTGTTCTCCGTTTTGGAGGAGACTACTGGAGGTGCAGCTCGTATCACCCTTAAAATAACCCACTTCAATATTTTCGATAACTTGGACCCAAAAATTACGAAAGTAAGTAAGTCTTGTAATCTAATTAATCTTTCATAAGCCTACTAACTTATTTATGATTTCACGATAGATTTAGTATCATCAAATTCCTCTGGCTAGCGACAGTGAATCCAAGTTTTTTATACAACTCTATTGCATTCGCATTATGTGCATCAACATACAATTTTAACTCTTTTCCTCTCTTGCTTTTAATATATAATATCATTTTTTCCATTAACTGAGCCCCTATACCTTTTCCGCGATAATCGGGAAGAACGGCGATTTCGTGAATAAACCAAACATCGTCGACATCACGATGTGCTATAACAACTCCTACAACTTTATTCTTGGATGCCTCCTCCGCAACGAAAGCTTCCCAATCATAGGCAGATGTAAAAAGAAACCTCAAAGAACTATGCATCAAGCATCGATAAATTCTGTTAGCCCATTTTCCAAATTTAAGACGGAGATAAATAGACCGCTTAATTTCGGGAGAGGGAAGAATAATGGGGAAAGCATTCTGCAAAATCTGAACAACGCTCGTTAATTCTGACAAGCGAAATCTCCTTATTTTGACTGTTTCAACGCTCTTCAACCTTCTCACCAAGAAAAGGAAACTTAAACCCTGTTTAGGGGATGCACCTCTTCTTCAAAATAACGATGAAAGCTTCGGGGCAGCTGGTGATAATCAATGTCGGCTATTATATCTGAGAAATCTCTGGAGTTATAGGTGTTCCAGAATAGAACTACCTTATCTCTCAAATCTTGTTTTTCCACATCATGTATGAGAGCGGCTAATGCCTTCCCCGTATAGGTCCCGTCTAACTTAATTCCCTCTTTTTTCTCCATGCGGGTCATAGCTTCCTTTCCTTCCTCAGTGAAGAGAGCGTACCCATGTCCAAGAAGGTCGTGTCTAATATCTATGTCCTCCTTGGAAAGTCCAAATTTGGGAAAAGATGGATCTAGAGAGAGGAGGAAAGAATTGGTTTCGTTAAAGAGTTTGACCATTTTTGTCATATTAGCAGTTTTCTCACTTAGTACCCGTACAGAGGTCACCCGAGTTTTGAGGTTTGTAGCCTTGAGCCCAAGCATTAACCCCACTGCTGTGTCCATACTGCCTAAGGCAACATAAATACGATCGGGCTCAGGTATCTCCCCTTCCACGATCTGTTCCTTGAGTTCAAATGCTGCACTGACGTATCCAGTTGCCCCGAGGGGCGTAGAACCACGTATAACTTGGGGAAAGTCTCCACATTTTAGCTTATGCCGAAGAAGTTGGTAAATGGTTCCTAGGATAAGGAATAGCATATTCGGGTATTGGTGAAGTTCCGCCCCGTAATAATAACTCATAAGCAGATTATGGCGGACATAGTAGGCATTAGGCTGAGGCGTTAGCATACAGATACTCTTTAGTCCCACCTGACGTGCATAAATGGCTGTAGCTAGGGCAGAATTGGACCCTGCACAGCCAAAAGTCAAAACCTCTTTTGCATTGGTTCGGAGAGCACGACCTAAGAGAAACTCTAATTTTCGTATCTTGTTTCCTCCGTAGACCTTACCACTCAAGTCGTCCCTTTTTATATAAAGATGATCTGCGCCTATATCCGCCCCTAAGCGATTGAGTTTCTCTGCTGGCGTTGGGAATTCACCTAAAGATACATAGGGAAGCTTATCTCCCAGTAGGGGGTAATGCCTAAATAACGGAATCATCCTTGAGAATCTCTTCTTATAGTATTTTTCATTTTTTGCGACATGCGCAATTCTTAGCGATATGAGACTGCTCCATGTCCGTAGGATATCTAATGATAATTTTTCACGGTATATTCTTTCTTTTGTCCGTTGAACTACGAAAAGAAATGGGTAAACAAAGAAGGTAGCTCATCATCTTCTGATAAAATATCAATAAACACTTCACTTACATGTGCTTACTAAGGATCCATGTTTTAACCATTTCATCCTGTACGAACTTTTTGCAAAGGTTTCGAAGGTGTATAGGAAAGAAGAGGAAAAGATAGGGGAGATTCTTAGGTTTTATAATTTGACCCCGTTGTACATTTTTGACTGAGTTCAAAACTTGATTTTCGTCTTTTTGAAAAGAAGCCCAGAGCGATTCTATCAGGCCTGCTATACCATACTTGCTTGCAATGTTTATTTGGAAGTCTGCTGGCGAGATACTATCCATGAGAAATTTATACACGTCTTTAGCCCAGCCAAACTCCTCTAAAGAGGCAAAAATTTCCGCATAAAGATCTTTCAGTTGATAGTTCAAGGAAGATTTTCCTTCAATTGCAGCTATAAATCTTCTTCTTTCCAGATTCTGTTCGATCTTGCTTTTTAGATTCTTCATTTTGCTATAGCCATCAACTATGCTCAAAACCAGATAAACCAAACTTAATACATCCTTAGAAAATATTTGGGTGTCAGGTGACCTAAGTTCCACCGTCCTAAACGTACGATTGATGATGACATCACCTTTTCTTTTATAATAATCCCTTGGAATACCTATTGCGTAAGAATTCAGAGCTCTCATTGCTTTTCCGCGGGCCTCTCCACATATAAAGGGAGAGTTAGCTGATAGGGCGATAAGTTCGGGAATGTACTTCACCAACGCTAGAAAAGCCTTTTTCAGTGGATACCCGCTTATATGCACGTGTAAAGCACAACACAACAGGCTTGAGTCAATTTTCGGGTCGTATGTTGGAAATAACCCTGTGGGCACGATTAATACGTGTTCTTCTCTGGCTACGTCCTTAAGCTCTCCCCTGTGATGTCTTATCTCGTTCAATAGACAGTCTGTATCTTTGTGGGGCGACGTCTTTACTTCGATTATGGGAAAACCAGCTCTCAGTAATGCTTTGTCAAATGGACTTTCCATGGTAGATTTTGTAAGATAGAAACTGTCTCTGCCAATGAGCTTCAAGATTAGCTTTGGAGTAGACGAGATTGGAAAAAGAGTTTCCTCATCTACTACGAAGAACTCTTCCTCGACTCCTATCATTTAATTCTCCCAAATACTCCGCTATAATCATCTCACCCGACCGAACCTTTTCTCCTTCCTTCACTAGAATCCTTAGCTAAGGCAAATCTGGAATTATTAAATCGACTTGAGAACCAAAACTTTACCATCCGCGCGCATAACAACCTTCGTTACTTAGCGCGAGTTGAGCAAGATCCGATGCACGGACAAACCTAGCCCCTGATCCACTTGCATATTTAATCATGTTATCCAACATTCTCACGGTAGGATCACCCACATTTCGGTACAAATGCCAAGGCACACCTTCCACCTTAGGTAGAGAGACAACGTCCCTCGGATGCACATAAAACACAACAGGATTACCTAGAACAAAATTCATTTTAATCCCAAACTGAACCCACAAAAACCCTAAGTTCCTCATCCAAGCTGCGCTAAGCGGGAGAGGAAACATGGGATTCACCGATACAGGCATCTCCAAAACCTTGTATGAACCCCTCTTTCCCATGGACGACGCTGAAGGATGATACGGCTTTAAAGGCGCCATCGGAAATCCATAATAACCAGGCACCAAGGTTGGTGCAACTGAAGAATCATAAACATATCCCAATTCATCAAGGATTTTCAGAGTAATTTCATTCGCCCTCAAACAAGGAGCCCTAAAACCCCTCGGTCGCCGTCCAGTTCTTTCCTCAATTATTCTCGTTGCCCCTCCTATTTTCCGCCTTTGGCTCGCCTCATCAAGTAAACACTCGTTCTTTTCGTGGGTGAGGCCGTGACAGGCCACTTCGTGACCTTCCCTGCGTATCTCCCTTATCGCCCCAGAATGCTTCTGAGCCATTTCGCCGGTGACAAAAAACGTAGCTTTTATCTCATGCTTTTTAAACAATTGTAAAAGTCTCAGAATCCCATCCTCAACGTTAACTTGAGAATCCGCCTCTAACTGGTCGTGATCAATAGAGTAAAACCTTAGAAGACTTGACCAGCCATCGACATCCACCGTCATGACAAAATAGCGCCCAATTGATTTGCTTTGTCCATTCTGATTGTGCCACGCGATTGTAGACGACACATTCATAGTGAACGCTCCATGCGATCTATTTCCACGATGCACAATTTCCTGCGTCTTCTCACTTCTCTAGGACGGGAGAATACCTTCTGGACAGCCAACTTTCTCCTTTACAGTGATCCGGAAAATGAGAGAGAAGACATGTTTGGGGGCTTAAACTGTTTTCTT
>JAYENM010000056.1:0-21348 GCA_034722095.1 Caldifarciminota bacterium
ATAAGTCCACCCAATCCAAGGAAAATAACCAGATAGATAAGAGGCCTGTAACCTCGTTCAAGTCCAAATCTCATGTACAGTGCGATAATACCCACAATAAGTGCTGCAAGAAGTAAAATTCCGCCAATAGAACCGAAAAACAACATCGGCTTACGCATAAAGGAAACTTGGAATTTTACTGCAATCAGGTCAAGAATACCTACAATTGCTCTTCCCGGTCCACCGAACTTTGACTTACCATATCTCCTCGGATAGAGGTTTACTCTGACCTCACCCACATTGAAGCCCTGTTCGTAAGCCATAACCACCATATAGCGATGCCAGTCCTTACGCCAGGGTATCTCATTGACTATCTCTCTTTTGAATGCCTTTATTGAATTTAAATCATGGACTGGAATGTGAAATAATTTTCTCGAGAGCGCGTTGTAAATGTTAGATACGAATCTCTTATTATATCTCCCAACCTTCCAACCACATACGATATCATAACCCCCCTGTATTTTCTCAACCATCTTTGAAATGTCTTCAGAGGCATACTGTAGATCAGCGGGAAAGTATACGAAAATATCTCCTTCCGCCATCTTAAAACCAGAAAGAAGAGCCTCCGTTACGCCCATTCTTCTCTTGTGACGAGTTACCTTTATGAAATTTTGGTTTTTTTGGGCTCCTACTGCCTTTATATAAGTTTCATCCTCACTCCCATCATCCACTATTATAAGTTCGCAATGGAGGTTACTCTCCTTCATCATACCATCCACCGCATCAACAAGAAGCGGTATATTTTCTTCCTCGTTGTATGCGGGGACGATTATGGAAACAAGTTCATTCATTTCTTTGTTTTTTTGACGCTGATTTACGCTGATTACACTGATTATTTATATTTCAATGAATTATATTTTTTGTTTATCTGCATCCTATTCTTCTGACGCTGATTTACGCTGATATACACTGATTTTTTAAAAGAACTATTTTATTAGTTTATCTGTGTTAATCTGCGTTAATCTGTGTCTGATTCTGTTTTTTGACGCTGATTTCACTGATTATTTATATTTTCAAAGATTTTTCTCTTCACTTCCACACTCTTGCCAAAGTTTATAAGGAGTCCTATTTCCATGCCGGTTGCTTTCAAATAATTTACGAGTTGAACTTCATGAGGTTGCTCTAATTGAGATACAGATTTTATTTCCACAATAACATTTCCCTCTACTACTAAATCAGCTACATAATCTCCAACGACTTCATCTTTATATAGAACTTTTATAGGCTTTTGCTGTTCGACATTTACCCCCATTTTTCTTAACTCTATAGCAAGTGAATTCTCATACACCTTCTCTAAGAAACCATAACCCAAATTATTGTGTACTTCATAGGATGCCTTTATAATTTTTTCTGTAATATCGCTATATTTATATGTTTCTACTTTCATTCTACTCTGTGTTAATCTGCGTTCATCTGCGTCCAATTTCTCCTTCAACTTCTTAATTTTTTTCTTGACAAATGGGATTTTCTGTGTTATAATACATCCAACGTGGGGTAGAGCAGTGGTAGCTCGTCAGGCCCATAACCTGAAGGTCGCGGGTTCGAATCCCGTCCCCACAATTTTTGTTTTTTTGACGCTGATTCACACTGATTAACACTGATTATTTATTTTCAAAGCTGTAGAATTGTAGGCACAAATTTAATTTGTGCCTATTTTTTATACAGTTTTAAACAGAGAAAAAATTGTTTTTTCTGAAAATATCTTTTTCTCTTACAATCCCTGTCAATTTCTTTTCCAACAGGGAACTAAAGAGACTGAAAGAGATTTTTATTTACAAAAAACATCTTTTTTTTCTCTTCTCTTATATTCTCTTTAAATCCCTGTTTATTTCTTTTTCAACAGGGAACTAAAGAGATAGCAAGAGATCCCTGTGAGAGACCTGATAACCGATCACTGATAACCGATCACCATTTTTATCCTATGGAGTAGAATGCAAGATAACCGGGATATTCTGCCCCGCTTCCAAGTTCTTCTTCTATCCGCATGAGTTCGTTGTACTTCGCTACTCTCTCACTCCTTGAAGGGGCACCAGATTTTATGAGCCCTGTGCCTGCTCCAACGGCAAGGTGAGATATTATCACGCCTTCAGTTTCTCCTGAGCGATGTGAAATGACTGCAGTAAAGCCTGCTTTCTTTGCTACATCTATCGCCTCAAGTGTCTCTGTAAGTGTGCCTATCTGGTTTAATTTTATGAGTATGGAATTGGCTGCTTTCTCTTCAATTCCCCTTTTTAACTTTTTTACATTAGTAACAAAGATATCATCGCCAACAATCTGGACTTTTTTCCCAAGTCTTTTTACAAGTTTTGTCCATCCTTGCCAGTCGTTTTCAGAAAGGCCGTCTTCTATAGAGATAATAGGATACTTTTTACACCAGTTCTCATATATATCTATAATACCTTCACTCTCCACATCCTTTCCTTCGAACTTGTATATCCCTTTGGTTTCAAATGAAGACGCAGCAGCATCCAGAGCAATCCATATATCCTCACCAGGTTTATAATTTGCCTTTTCTATTGCCAAAAGTATAAGTTCTATTGCCTCTGCGTTTCTTGATAGATTTGGAGCAAATCCACCCTCATCTCCCACATTCGTGGAATAACCCTTCTTCTTCACAAGTTTTTTCAGGGTATGGAATGTCTCGCTGGATATCCTCATTGCTTCTTTGAATGTAGGGGCGCCTGCAGGCACTATCATAAATTCCTGAATATCAAGGTTGTTATCCGCATGCATCCCGCCATTTATTACATTCAACATAGGCACCGGGATTATTCCCTGTGTTACGCCCCCAAGATATCTAAATAGAGGAATATCAAGTTCGTTCGCTTCTGCGGTAGCGACGGCAAGTGATACCCCGAGTATTGCGTTTGCCCCAAGGTTTGATTTATTCTCCGTTCCATCAAGTGCTATTAGCTTACGATCTAATTCGCTCTGATACAGAGCATCCATACCAATAATCTCTTTTGCTATAATCTGATTAACATTTTCAACTGCCTTCAGGACACCCTTGCCCCCGTATCTGTTCTTATCATTATCACGGAGTTCCAGTGCCTCATATTCTCCTGTGGATGCACCTGATGGAACTTGCGCCCTGCCCATTATCTCGGTCTCAAGCCAGCAATCTACCTCTACTGTGGGGTTACCCCTTGAATCAAGTATCTCCCTCGCATAAATTTTTTTTATTATACTCATAAAACCCCCATTTTTTTATCCAAATTCCAATAACCAAGCACCAAATAACAAACAATATCAAAAATCAAATATCAAAATGCAAAAAGAAAGGTAATTAGTTTGCTGGTTTGTTAGTTTGTTAGATTCTAACCAACTATCTAACTAACAAACTAACCAACTTTCATGCCTTCCATCCCTTCAGTTTTCTTCGCACATTCCATCGGGTAAGGAGGAGACCTCCAAAGAAACCACCTATATGGGCAAAAAACGCGATATTTGAAGCCGAAGGGGGGGTGAGAAATCCGTACAAAATCTGTAATAATATCCAGAAGCCGAGAAATAGAAATGCGGGTATCCACACAATCCTTATAAAGAAGAAGAATATAAAAATTACATTTACCTTTGCGTGTGGATAGAGAAAAAAATAACTCCCCATAACACCCGCAATTGCACCGGATGCACCGATAAATGGCACTCTGGAGTTGGGCGATACAAGTATCTGCAAGAGCGCTGCAATAAGTCCGAATAAGATGTACATCAAGATATATCTTCTGTGTCCCCACCAGTCCTCTACATTATCGCCGAATATAAAGAGAAAGAGCATATTGCCAACAAGATGCCACCAGGAACCGTGCAGAAACATAGACGAGAGAAGTGTAAAATATACAGGAATACCTATGTAGGGCTCAATATCTCTCGCTCGTGTTATTTCATAAGGAACGCACCCATACCTGCTGACAAATATATTTGCAGATTTTCCAAGAGTAAGTTCGTATATGAAAAGAGCGACATTTATGAGAATCAGGAGATATGTTACAAAAGGAAACTTTTTTGTCGGTATATTATCCCTTAATGGAATCATCGCTCACTCTTCTCTAACTCCTTTGCCTTCATCTCATCTGCTTTCTGTTTTTTGGTCTCTCCCAATCCGAAATATGCAGAGGCACGGTTATAGTATAGAATAGGGTCATCTGGATGTAACTCAATTGCCTTTGTATATGCATCAATTGACTCATTATATTTCTTCTCCTGCAGATACATAGAGCCAAGGAATGAATATGCCTCTGCGTCCTCTGGGTTTATTTCCACGGCTTTCTCAAGGGTTGCCTTTGCACCATCCATATCTTTCTTTCGTATGAGTGTCATAGCAAGATTAAAGTAGGCGTCCTCGTTAACTGGATCAATTTCAATTACTTTTCTAAAACAATTTTTGGCATTATCAAAATCCTCTATATAAGTATAACAAACGCCCATATGATATAATACATCACTATTGAAGGAATCAATATCTACTACTTCGTTGAACACCTTTATTGCGTTCTCGTAATTTTTTATTTCCATATAATATTGAGCTAATTGGGTTCTTGAAGCGATATTGGATGGATTCTTCTCAATAGCAAGAGTGTAATTTTTTATTGCATTCGTTGTATCCTGCATCTTAGAGTACGCATAACCCAGATAGGTGTATGTAATTACAGAGTCGGATTCCAGTTCAAGAGATTCTGTGAGATAGGAAACAGCACTGGCATAATCCTTTCTGGTTGCTGATTGTTCTCCAGCGGCATTGTACACTCCCCATATAAATAACCTCTCTTTTTCTGTTATTATATCCGGGTTTATTTTTCTCGCTTCGTTAAAACAATCTGACGCCTTTTCATATTCTCTTTTCTGGGTATATGCTCTGCCAAGCCACATATATGCCTCTGCATTGGTTGGATTCTTTTGTACTTCTTGAGAAAAGAACTCAATTGCCTTATCCCAGTCCTCCTGTTGCATGTAAATCTTACCGGATGTCATCTCCTGTGACGCACATCCAGCGAGCATCAGCAGGACTGCCATTATGCTGGGCACTCCACGCATATCTCCTCCTCATGTTAAAGAAAAACCCAAAAGCTTAACCACGAAGACACCAAGTCAGAAAAAGAAGTTCCCCACGAAAAACACGAAATACACGGAACTTAATGTATTTCAAAAACTTTGCTTTTTTAAATAAACCCCAAGATTCTATTCATTCCGCTTGTGTCATCTCGAGGTTAGATTTGAAAAATTTTGTTTTTTATGTCAGTGTCCTCCGTGGGCCAAGTTTGTTTCTAAAGGCAGGGGTATTATAACATAAATTTTGCAGAATTGCAAGAAAAAAAACTATCCTGCAAGATTATGTTTTTTGTGAAGTTCGGATTTCGTAACCCTTTTCCCCTTTATTCTCAGCTTGATTTTGGGAATAAAAAGGAAGACGCCGAAAAGTCCCAGAAACTTAATAAATTTTCTTCGTGTAATCTTCTTCATAACTTAGACGGTAATTGGGTAATTAAGTTATTAAGTAATTAGGTCATTGGGTAATTAGGTCATTGAGTCATTGGGTCATAGAGTCGTAGCGTCGTAGGGTATAGTATCCTTCTAAAATCTGAAATCTAACTAATCAGTGCAATCAGTGGCTTGGTCTCTCTGGTTTAAATTTTACTTAGCCGCTCTTTCAGTAGTTCGCCTACAATGTTCGGATTAGCCTTTCCTCTCGTTGCCTTCATAACCTCTCCCACAAAGAAACCAAAGAGTCCACTTTTGCCTTCTTTGTATCTTTTAACCTCATCTGGATATTTATTCAGAACACCCTGTACAATCTTTTCCATTTCCTCTTTTTCCTCCATTTTCTCAAGACCAAGCTGTTTAACAACTTTCATCGGAGACTGTCCTTTGGTTATCTTTGGTAGTATATTTCTCGCAACCGTTCTGGTTATGACGCCTTTTTTCATAAGAGAGATAAGTTCGGATAGGCTCGTATGAGAGATGGGATTATCTTCGATCCTTATACTGTTTTCGTTCAGAAAGCCGAGCAGTTCCACGAGTATAAAACCTGCTGTAAGTCTTGCATCTTTTGTTATTTTCGTTACATCCTCAAAATAATCGGCCAGAAGTTTCCTTGAGACGAGGGTGTCTGCGTCATTTTGAGTCAATTCATACTGTTTACGCACCCGCTCTCTCCTTTCATCAGGGAGTTCTCCTATACAATTCCATTGTTCCTTTAGGAAAGAATCTGATATACAGAGCGGTGGAAGATCAGGTTCATCAAAGTACCTGTAATCCTCTTCTGTTTCTTTCCTTCTCATCACTTTTGTTACTTTTTGTTTTTCATCCCAGAGGAGAGTTGCCCGTTCTACAGGTCTTCCCTTCTTCAGTGAATTTATCTGTTGTTCTATCTCATACTTTATTCCATCCTCTACCTGTCTTATTGAGTTTAGATTTTTTATTTCCCTTCTTGTTCCGAGAGGTTCTCCTTTACGGTGAACAGATACATTCGGCTCGCATCGGAGTTCACCCTTTTCCATATCCGCATTTGATACACCAATATATCTTAAGATTTCCCTTAATTTTGTTATATAACTATATGCCTCTTTTGGAGAGTGAATATCAGGCTCGGTGACTATCTCTACAAGTGGAACTCCTGCTCTGTTGAGGTCGACAAGGGTTGTATCTTCTGTATGTATAAGTTTTCCTGAGTCTTCCTCAAGGTGGACCCTCCTTATCCTTATATTTCTATTTCCTATTATTAACTTTCCCTCTTCTGCCAACGGATGTTCATATTGCGTTATCTGATAACCTTTAGGTAGGTCGGGATAGAAATAGTTTTTCCTTGAAAAGACAGACATTTTATTTACTTTGCATCCAAGTGTCAGAGCAGTACGCACAGCAAGTTTTACCGCCTCTTCATTTAATACAGGAAGAGTTCCGGGAAATCCTGCGCAGATAGGACATACAAGGGTATTGGCTTCGCTTTCAGACTCAACTGGGCAGGAACAAAAGAGTTTAGTCCTTGTTTTGAGTTGAACATGAAGCTCCATTCCTATGACTGCTTCGTATTCTTGCATTTTGGTTAATCTTATCTCCCACGGAGGACACGGAGACCACGGAATTTATTTTTCATTTATTTCTTCAGTTTTATCTCCCACGGAGGACACGGAGACCACGGAATTTATTTTTCATTTATTTCTTCAATGTATTCTGTGGGCTATTTTCTAACTTGTGTATCCAAACTCCCTTATATCATTTATATTTTTTCTCCATCCTTTGCGGACTTTAACCCACAGGTCCAGATAGACAGGTTTTGCAATAAAGTATTCTATCTCCGCCCTTGCAAGGCTACCTATTTTCTTTAATTTTTCGCCACTCTTGCCTATGATTATACCCTTTGCAGATTCTTTATCCACATATATTATAGCCTTTATATATGTTTTCCCCTTTTCTCTCTCTATAAACTCGTCTATGACCACTGCTGCTGTGTATGGTATTTCTTTGCCACAGGTTTTAAAAAGTTTCTCTCTTATAATTTCACTGCAAAAAAATCGTTCGTCTCTATCTGAGAGCACATCCTCCGGATAGAATGGTTCTCCTTCAGGTAGAAGATTTCTTATTTCATCCAGTAGTGTATTTATCCCTTCGCCTGTCAAGGCAGAGATGGGACAGATTTTTGTTATGTCTGGTATCTCTTCGTATCTGCTAATAAGAGAGTATAGAGAATCTCTCTTTTTTAAGAGGTCAATTTTATTTATTGCCACAATTACAGGAATATCCTTTATCTTATGAAAGAGTTCTTCCTCAATAATATATGGTTCAACCATAACCATTACTACATCTGCTCCCGCAAGACTTGAAAATGCCGTCTTTATCATAACTTTTTGCAGTTCGTAATAAGGTTTGATTACTCCGGGAGTATCCACAAAAACTATCTGTGAATTTTCATCGGTTAGTATGCCGAGAATCCTATGGCGTGTAGTTTGAGGTTTGTCTGATATGGCACATAGTTTCTTGGCAAGAACCCTGTTTAGGAATGTGGATTTACCTACATTTGCTCTGCCAAGTATTGCACAAAATCCCGATTTCATAGACTTTTTTTAAACAGGGATTGAAAGAGAACATAAGAGATAAAAATATATTTAGAAAAATAGTTCTCTTCCAATCTCTTCTAATCACTGTTAAAAAAGAACGGGCAGGAATTGAGAGAGAATTAGCGGACTCTGTGGTTTCTTTCGTATTATTTTTCACAGTATCAGATTATATCATAAAACTCAAAGAATGTCAAGGTTTTTTATAAGGTTTATTTTTTCCTTGACAAATTAAAATTTTTGTGTTAAAATTGACCATTCGGTCGAAAAATTGACCATTCGGTCGAAAAAACTATAAATATTATGAATATAAGAAAATCAAGAGAGAGGGAGGAAAGAAAGAATGCAATACTAAAAGCGGCGGTGAGGGTATTCTCATCAAAGGGGTTCATCCGCACCACCGTTAGTGATATTGCCAGGGAGGCAGGATTTTCCAAATCTGCTCTCTATTTTTATTTTGGGGGCAAGGAGGAGATATTCATTGAGATTATAAAGAAAATTATAACTGATTTCAAGGAATTCATTGAAAAACTTGGAAGAGAAACGATATCCACTACAGAGAAGATAGAGAAGTTATTTAATACAGTTCTTAATTATGTGGAAGAAAAGAGAGAGATTATCACGATACTGTATTCAGAAACACATAGTCTTTACTCCTTTAAAGGGAAGAGGTTCAAGGGGATTTTACAAAAGTATAAGGGGTTCTTCATAAAAGGGATGAAGTCCATACTATCTCAGGGGATAGATAAAGGAACTATAAGAGACTGTGATATAGAACTTCTCGCCACTGTATTGAGGGGTATGTTGACATCGCTTGTAATCTATCGTATGAACGGTGGTAAGAAGACAAATAAGGAGTGTATTGAATTTGTTATGGATATCCTGAGGAACGGACTGATAAGGGAAGAGAGAAGAGAGAAGGGAGATGAGAGAAGAGAGATGAGAGAAGAGGGGAGAGACCATTTCGAAAATGCACCTTGCTCTTCACAAGTTGAACTCCGAGATTAACTTTGAATAAAGCCGGGGGGTATAATGAGAAGGATCATAATGGGCGTTACAGTTGCTGCCGTTTTTCTAACGGGGGTAAGAATTTTTGGAGAAGACACTACTTCCATATACAAAGATTATATCAACAAGGAGAAGATAAAGCGTAGTATTATGGAAAAAGAGGGATACGGTCTTCTTCTGTTCAATACGCCATCAGTAAAAAAAGACTCTATTCTCTTCCTCACGCTTAAAGATGCCAAAGAGATAGCAATGGAGCAGAGCCAGACAATCCTTATAGCGAAAGAGAAGTTGATAGAGAAACAGGCTGGCATTGGTACTGCGAGGGCAGGATTTCTGCCATCAATATCGTTTCAGGGAAGTTATACAAGGCTTGGTAAAATTCCTGCATTCTCTATGGCTATTCCTCAATATACACTTACTCCACTGGGTGTTTATGACATATTAGGAAACCCTGTTGGTTATACCGACCCTGTAATGATTATGACTGGAGTGGATAGTATGGAACTCGAAATGGGAAAAAGTGAGAACTATCTTTTTAGAGGTTCCCTCCAGCAGCCATTATTTACCTGGGGAACTTTGCTTAACTCATATAGAATAGCTTCCATATCTCTTGAGATAGAAAGAGAAAATTATCGTAAGACAGAAAATGATGTTAAACTTCAAGTAACAAAGCTATTTTTTGGTGCCCTTCTTTGTAAACGAACTCTAAACCTTATGGAGGAATCATACGCCCAGATGCAGAGACATCTTGAGCAGGTGGAAAAACTTTACGAGAATGGTATGGCAGAAAAGCTTGATCTCCTGCGGGCAAGGGTAGAACTTTCCAATATATATACACAGGTTGTAAGAGCCAAAGGGCAAGTGGATATTACGGTGTCCGCACTGAAATCCTTTCTCGCCCTGTCACAGGATACAGAGTTGATACTGAAAGGGAAATTGAGATATGAACCATACGAAATTGAACTTGAAGAGGCAATAAAGATAGCGATCAATAAGAGACCCGACATAATTGCGATGAATCTTGCAAAAAAGATAGCAGAGAAGGCTCTTGCAATTGAGGGAGCACAGAACAAGCCTAAACTTGCTCTTGTTTATAATTATGATTATAAAAAGCCGTTGAGGATGATGGAAAATGAGTGGGGAACTGACTGGAATGTAACCCTTGCCTTCTCTATGCCCATACTTCAAGGAGGGTCGCATATTTCAAAGGTAAAACAAAAAAAGGCGCAACTGAAGCAGATGGAATACGGCCTATCTCAATTTGAAGATGCCGTTAGACTCGATGTTAAATCCTGTTGGCTTGCACTCCAACAGGAGAAGGAGATACTCGCATATCAGGAAGAAAATGTGTCCCGGGCAGAAGAGGCGCTGAAGCTTGCAGAGGAGAAATATAGAAACGGTATGATAACAAATCTTGAGTATATGGATACCCAGCTCGTCCTTACTAGAGCAAAACTTGAGTGGGTCTCTTCCATTGCAAATTACAATATAGCAAAGGAGAAACTTTTAGTTGCAATGGGTGGATGATAAATTTCCAGGGTGTTAGTTAGTGGCACAATAGTGAAATAAGGAGGTAAAGATGCGAAAGGTAATTTGGTGGATTATCTCGATTTTTATACTCTCTGGAATCGGATTTCGGATTTGGGAGTCAAGACAAAGGCAGAGAATTACTTACAGGAGAGAAGATACAGTTACTCCAGTAGCTGTAACCCAACCAAGAACTGGAGGAATAAGCTCTACTCTCTTATTTATTGGGAATATAAAGGGTGAGGATCAGGTACAGGTATTCTCGGAAGCCCCTGGTAAACTTATAAGATATACAGTAAATGAAGGTGATAGAGTGAATAAAGACCAAGTGATAGCCCTTGTGGATAGGTCAATTACCGGGATGGAGTTTGAACCAGTAAGGGTCAAGTCGCCCCTATCGGGTGTAATTGGGAAACTTTTTTTAGATCAGGGAAGTAGCATCGCACTGCAACTACCAGTAGCGATGGTGGTGAAGATGGATAGAGTAAAGGCGGTATTCAATATAGGGGAAAAGGATTTGGCAAAGGTAAGGAAAGGCATGGTTGCAGAAATAAAGGTTGATCTATATCCAGATGAGGTTTTCAAAGGAACAGTGACAAGAATAAGTCCTGTGATAGACCCTCTATCAAGAACTGCCCTGTGCGAGGTGCTTATTCCCAATCCAAAGCACAAACTTAAGCCGGGTGCGTTTGCTGAGATTGACCTTGTTGTGGAGAGTCATAAATCTACAATACTTCTACCTCGAGATGCAGTGATTTGTGACCTTGAGAAGAATATTTACTATCTCTTTGTGGCAGAAGCTGGAAATGCAGTAAAGAAAGAAATTGAAATTGGTATTACGGCTTCGGATACGGTGGAGATCAAATCTGGTATAACCAGTCAGGATAAGATAATAATCAAGGGCCAGCACTACCTTAAGGGTGGAGAGAAGATAGAAATCATAGATTAGATAACTGGAGGCGATTATGTGGAACTTAGCAATTAGAAGAGGAGTAACGTTTACTATGCTATTCCTTGCTATTGTAGGTATTGGTATAGTTTCTTTGCTAAGACTCTCACCAGAACTTTTGCCAGATATAGAAATGCCAATAGCAGGAGTGATAGCAACATATTCGGGTGTGGGACCAGAAGATATAGAGAATCTTGTAACAAAGCCTATTGAAGGAGCAGTTGCTACTATTACTAATGTGAGCGAACTTACATCCATCGTGAGAGAGGGACAAAGCATGACCCTGATTGAATTCGCATGGGGCACCGATATGGATATAGCGGCTGCGGATATAAGAGAGAAAATAGACCTCATTAGAAGGTTCTTACCAGAAGAGGTAGAAAAGCCTATGGTAATAAAGTTCGATCCTACGATGATGCCCGTTATGGTTATGACACTCTCTGATGAGTTGCCCCCCTGGGAACTCAGGAGAATAGCTGAGGATGAGATATCGCCTCGGCTTGAGCGAATTGAAGGTGTCGCAAGTACGACACCAATGGGTGGTCTAAAGCGTGAAATACAGGTGAATCTCGATAGACGCAGACTCGAGGCTTATGGGGTAGCGGTAAATGCAATAACCCAGGCGCTGGGAGCAGCTAACCTTGCATATCCTGGTGGAAAAGTGGGTGTGGGCACAAGAGATTATACCGTAAGAACCCGTGGGGAATTTGAGGCTGTAAAGCAAATAGAGAATGTTGTTATCTCCTATGCAAACGGTGCTCCCATAAGAATTGGGGATATAGCTGAAGTTAAAGATGCATTTGAGGAGAGACTCGCAGATACAAGGATTAATGGTATACCGGGTATAGCAATTATGGTTCAAAAAACTTCTGGTGCTGTCACAGTAGATGTGTCAAACAGAGTGAAAAAGGAATTGGCACGCATAGAGAAGGAGCTTCCAACTGGGGTTATTGCAGATATAGTGATGGATCAGGCTGAGTATATCAATAAGGTAGTTGGAAACGTTGTACAAGTTGCAATCTTAGGAACAATACTTGCAGTTCTGGTGTTATTCGGATTTCTTGTAAATTTTAGAAGCACAGCCATTATTGCAGTTGCTATACCTATCTCCATAATTGGCACATTTGTGGTAATGGATGTTCTTGGTATAACACTTAATATGATTTCAATGATGGGATTGGCTCTGGCAATAGGGATGCTGGTAGATAGTGCTATTGTGGTATTAGAAAATGTGTTTAGGCATAGGGAAGAAGGTATGCCGATGAGAGAAGCTGCTTCATTTGGAACTGGTGAGGTTGCTATACCAATTATTGCTTCAATTATCACTACTATATCTGTTTTCCTGCCAATAATTTTTATACCTGGAATGATAGGCATAATGTTTAGAGACTTAGCTATTACAGTACCTGTATCGCTCCTTGTCTCTCTTTTTGTGGCACTCACACTTATTCCCCTTTTATGCTCAAGATTCTTGCGGTTAAGGACTGAGCATAAAAAGAGAGGTTGGATGGATATACTGGAGGGTAAAATTAAGCTATTTTTCTCAAGGCTTGATACAGGTTACGAGAAGTGGCTCAACTGGTGTCTTAATCATAAGCGCATAGTTGTGTTTGGCACAGTTGGTTTATTCTTCTTATCCATTTTTATAGTCTGGCCTCTCCGATTTGTAGGTACTGAATTCCTGCCAAAGATGGATCAAGGTATGATAATGATAAAAGTCGAATTGCCGCCAGGCACAAAACTTGAGGCCACAGAGCAGGTGGTAGCCGAGGTAGAGGATATTTTGAGTGAAGAGGTCCCGGAAATCAAAATGATTCACTCAACTATAGGTGGAAGTGGTATGGAAGCTATGTTCGGTGGTGGAGGTCGTACTCACAGGGCTACAGTGCAGGTTGAACTTGTGGACCTTGCTGAGCGGAGTAGAACCCAATGGGAGATTGAAGAAGCAATACGACCGAAACTGTCAAGGATACCTGGTGCGGAGATAACTTTTGGTGGAGCTGAACAACGAATGATGATGATGGGAATGGGTGAAGCTCCAATTAGTATAGAGATTTATGGCTATGATATGGACCAGGCCGAAGAAATTGCAAAACAAGTGGAAGAGATAGTGGCTCAGGTTCCCGGGACCAGAGATGTAGAGATATCATTAGAGAAGTCAATGCCAGAGTTTAATGTAATAGTTAATAGAGATAAAGCATCCACACTCGGACTTCCTGTTGCAGTTGTGGCGGATGCCGTATCAGCTGCTATAAGAGGAAAAGTAGCAACAAGATTTAGGGAAGAAGGAGATGAATTTAATGTAAAGATAAGACTTAGAGAAGAAGACCGTGAATCTTTTGAAGATTTGGTTAATATTCCAATCTCTACCCCTCTTGGCAAACAGATATCGCTCTCCAGTATAGCCAATGTTGAACCAACATTGGGCCCCTTAACCATTGAGCGAAAGGGACAGGAAAGACTTGTAACCGTGAGCTGTGATTATGTGGGGAGAGACCTTGGAGGAGTGGCAAGAGAAATAGATGGGAGGTTATCCGAGCTCGCTCTTCCACCTGATTTCTCTATCCAAATGGGTGGTGAGGCAAAGGAACAGCGGGAGTCATTTAAGTGGTTTGCTTTAGCATTGATAGGAGCAGTCTTTTTGGTCTATATGATTATGGCTTCACTCTTTGAATCTTTATTAGACCCATTCATTATAATGTTTACCTTCCCATTAGCTATTATCGGTGTAATCTGGCTACTCTTCCTAACTAACACAACTTTTGGTGTAATAGCATTTGCTGGTCTTGTCCTATTAGCTGGCATTATAGTGAACAACGGTATTGTGATGGTTCACTATATATCTCTACTCAGAAAAAGAGATAAGTTAGAACTCAGGGAAGCTGTAGTTCTCGGTGGGCGGAGAAGACTAAGACCCATACTCATGACAGCACTCACAACCATTTTTGCAATGGTTCCATTGGCTATGGGGCTCGGCGAAGGGGCAGAGATAAGAATGCCAATGGCAAGGGCAGTGATTGGAGGTCTCACAACTGGCACCTTCCTCACACTTTTTTTGGTGCCTGTCATCTATGCGTCCTTTGAGAAATTAATTGGGTCGAGAAAAAGGCAAGAGGAGTCTGAATAATTTATCACTTAAGTTCTCTTCCAATCCCTGTTATTTTTTCCTTGACAAAGGCTAAATAATGTGATATAATTCCCATATGAAAAAGAGGATTTTTAGTGGCGCTCAACCTACCGGTAGACTACACATAGGTAACTATCTTGGTGCCTTACAGAACTGGGCGCAACTCCAGAGCGATTACGACTGTGTCTTTGGTATAGTTGATTATCACGCCATTACGGTTCCTTTCTCTCCACAGGAAATAAAGAAAAGAGTTTTTGATTGTGCCGTGGGGTTCCTCGCCTCTGGCATAGACCCCGAAAAATCCATAATAATGCTTCAGTCACTCGTCCCCCAGCATGCTGAACTCACCTGGATATTCAACTGTATCTCACCCGTACAAGAACTTATAAGGGTTCCAACCTTTAAGGAGAAGGCGTCCCAGCAAAAGGGTAATGTAAATATGGGACTGTTGGACTACCCCGTTCTTATGGCGGTAGACATACTTATATATAAGGCAGAGTTTGTGCCTGTTGGAGACGACCAGATTCCGCATATAGAATTGACAAGGGAGATTGCAAGAGAATTTAACAAGAGGTTTGGAGAGACCTTTCCAGAGCCAAAGGAGATTGTGAGGCCAAGGATGCTTGGACTTGATGGAACAAACAAGATGTCAAAGACGCTCGGTAACTGTATCTACCTCGACGAATCACCAGATGAAATATGGAAGAAACTTGCACCTGCGGTTACAGATACGAGAAGGAAAAAGAGACAGGATCCAGGAGAGCCCAATGACTGCAATATATTCAAATCCTACCATAAGGCATTTTCCAACAGAGAAGAACTTACATATGTTGAAAAAGGGTGTAGAAACGCCTCTATAGGTTGTCTTGACTGTAAGCGAATACTATTTGACAATATAGTCAAAGAACTTACACCCGTGAGAGAAAAAATAGAGAGATTCAAAGATAAAAAGGATTATGTGATGGATGTGATAATCGAGGGCTCAAAAAAGGCGGGGGTTCTGGCAGAGAGAACATTAAGGGAAGTGAAGCAGAAAATAGGATTTGACTACTTGAGTTAAGGAGAGGCATAATCTACTGTTTACTATTTGACGCCCTTATGAGAAATATTCGTACATTTTTAATTCTTTTTTCCCTGCTCATCTGTATATCGCTTATCTCTCTTTTTGCTAGCACCTCACTTCCTTCTTTTTCTATTGTCACCCAGTTGAGATTACCCAGGCTCATTCTGGCAATATTCGCCGGTGGTGCGCTTGGTATTGTCGGTTCCGCATTTCAGGGAATGTTACGCAACCCCCTCGCCGATCCTTATATAATAGGGGTCTCGGGAGGAGCTTGCCTTGGAGCCACTGTTGCAATTCTTGCCGGTCTCAGGCCTGTTCAGATATTTGCATTTGCAGGAGCGCTTGTTACCATATTTGTTGTAGAAAAGCTGGCTACAATTGCGGGCAGACTTGAAAGGGAGGCGCTGCTCCTTTCAGGGGTTGTATGTGGCACACTTGCGTCATCTCTTGTTATGCTATTTATGACAATTGGCGGCAGAAGTCTCGATGAGATGATATATCTCCTTATGGGTTGGCTTGGAGTAATATGGGACAAAAAACTTCTTATAGGCTTTGTCGTTTCTGCGATAATCGTTACCATTGCTTCTTTTATAATCTGGCTTCGTTCTCAAGAGTTGAATATTCTCTCCCTTGGAGAAGAAGAAGCAATCTCCATAGGCGTAGATGTTGAATGCCTTAAAAGGGAGATATTTATACTTGGCTCAGTTATAGTAGGACTTGTTGTTTCAATGTGCGGGGCAATAGGATTTATAGGTCTTATGGTTCCGCACATAACACGACTTCTTTTGGGCCCTGACCACCGTATTCTTATTCCTGGCTCTGCGATTATGGGTGCAATCCTTCTTGTTTTTTCAGATATGGTTGCGAGGGGTATCGCTGTATATGAACTTCCCGTCGGAGTTGTTACATCAATATTTGGCGTGCCATTTTTCCTCTATCTCTTGAGGAGGACATGATTTCGGTGATCATCTTATATTTTCCAGCCTGCAGGAATTTGTGTCAGGAGGTAACTCCTGACACCACTGGGTCGGTAACTCCTGACACCACGCGACCCTCTGTGCCGTCGGGAGTTACCTCCCGACGGAAAGGACAAAAATTCAAGATGTAGTATGCCTGCCGGACGGTAATTTTGATATTTAAGCTTTGAGCTATCCGTGTTCTCTGTAGCCTCTGCGACCTCTGCGGTTAATTTTCATATTTGATTTATTTTATATATGCGGATATTGATGGTATCAGATGTGTATTACCCCCATCTTGGGGGTGTTTCGGAGCATATATATCATATGTCCTGTGAACTGATGAGGAGAGGACACAGTGTTACTATAATGGCTCCGCATATGGATGGAGATGATGAGGTAAATAGATTTCCCCCAGTTGTAAGGGTTGGAAAGGCTTTACCTATCTTGGCAAATCGTTCCCGTTCGCAGATTGCAGTTACATGGGATATACAAAAACAGGTAAACGAAGTGGTTAAAAGAGGATTTGATATAATTCATATTCACAGTTTTGTGCCCGTACTTCCAATTCTTGCACTAAAATATTCCGATACCAGGAATGTCATTACTGTTCACGCAGCTTACGACAGGAGTCTTGCGTATGAGATGTCAAAGAGGTATTTAATGAAATATTTTAACAAACTTGATGCGAGAATAGCTGTCTCAAAGATTGCAGAGAAGTCTATATCGACGTTTTTTCCCGGCAAGTATATAATAATCCCAAACGGAGTGGATATAGATAGGTTTAATCCGGAAGTTGAGCCTCTGCCGGAATTTAAGGGAAGATTTAATATACTTTTTATTGGGAGATTCGAACCCAGAAAGGGCTTGAAGTACCTGCTTTCCGCATTTCCGATAATAAAGAAACAAGTTCCTGATGCAAGACTTATTATAGTTGGCAGTGGTAGTTTTAAGGTTCCCAGGAGATACTCAAATGATATAGTTCTACGAAAATGTGTCCATCTATCACAAATTCCCCGATTCTATGCTTCCGCTGATGTGTTCTGCAGTCCTGCGACCGGGAACGAAAGTTTCGGGATTGTACTTCTCGAGGCTATGGCGAGTGGGGTGCCTGTTGTAGCATCCTCTATACCGGGTTACAGATGTGTTATAAAGGAAAGTAATACGGGGATACTCGTGGAGAAACAAAACCCGCAGGCAATAGCATCCGCCATCATAAGACTTACAGAGAATAGGGAATTATGGGAAACGATGAGGAGAAGGGGTAGAGAATATGCTGTTGGATTCTCCTGGAAGAGGATAACTGACAGGGTGGAGAGAGTTTACAAATCGCTGTTTGTTCAACCAGATAAAGTAATTTAATTTATTATACCAGTATAGTTTAGTCTTTTTTCGTCACCCTAAAAGGGTGACCGACCATTACTGGTTGGGCACTGTTTACAGTGCCGATAATTTTTCTTGACGAGGGAGGAAAAGGTATGTTATCATTTCAGCAAGAGGTGGAAGAAGCAAGAGAGAAGATAAATGAAAGGCTTTTTAGATTTCTCGAAGATAAGAAAAGGGTAGCAGGCGATTGGTATAACGAAAAATTGTATGGTCTCCTTATTGATTTTGCTATGAGAGGAGGGAAGAGGCTTCGCCCAATTCTTATGGTAGAGGCTTACAAGGCATCCGGGAGAGAAAATATAGATGCCATAATGAATGCTTCACTTTCTATGGAATTTGTTGAAAATTATCTCCTTATACATGATGATATTATTGACAGAGATGATACAAGACGAGGAGGACCAAGTTTTCATAAGATGGTAGAAAGATTTATGGAAGAAAAGGATAGAGAATTAT
Source organism: Caldifarciminota bacterium (assembly GCA_034722095.1). Lineage (GTDB taxonomy): Bacteria > Hydrothermota > UBA3073 > UBA3073 > UBA3073 > UBA3073. Next base: position 18,560 of record JAYENM010000056.1, read on the forward strand.
TACGAGACCGAGATTTTACCCACTTTGGTCTTTCCTGTGCATTGATAGGTGGTGATGTGTTTTCATCTCTGGCACTTTTGCCAATTCTGGAATCCCCATTTCCCAGCAGAATGAAGGCAATGGCTCTTAAGGAATTTGCCCTTGCATGCGAGCAGTGTTTCAGGGGAGAACTTATGGATATAATTCTGGAGAAACGCGGAGATGTGGATGAAGATGAATTTATACGTATGGTGGACTTAAAAACGGGAAGTTATACCACCTGTCTGCCTCTCGTTCTTGGAGGAATATTTGGAGGACTTAAAGATCTTAAAATGCTCAGGGAATACGGAAAACTTATTGGAAGGGCTTTTCAGATAACCGATGATATCCTTGGCACATTTGGCGACAACAAAAAAACAGGCAAACCCACATCGTCCGATATAAGACAGGGTAAAAAGACCCTTTTAGTTATCTATGTATTTAAAAATGCTGAATCAAAGGAGAAAAAGTTCTTGAAAGCTAAATTAGGTAGTAATGTGAGTGAAGATGATATGGAAAGAATAAAAAATATTATGGTAGATTGTGGTGCAGTTGACTATTCACAGAAGAGAATTGAATATTATACAGAACTTGCACGAGAATCCCTTCTTTCGTCGCCTCTTAAATACAAAGGTTTCTTTCTGCAGTTTATAGATTATCTAAAAAAACGCAAATTCTGACCAACTTACATAATCTGTATTCTTTTCCTGCCCGTATTAAACCACCCGATTTTTTTCCTTTGTAGTAGTGCAGTTTTACGGGCTGTGTAAAAAGTAGAAAAAGGGTAGTCGCAAGCTTTAGTGGTTGTGTAAAAACAACCGTGCAGCAAGTTGGAGTCAATCCGTGGAGTTAATCCGTTGCACAGCATCCGTATGGAAAGGATTTGGAATTCACCCGTTGCACAGCATCTCATATCCATATCCATACGGATCTTGAGACGGATTCTGTGAACGAGCCGTAGGGCCGTATGGAAAGGGTTTTATATAAAAGGCTGACGCCTTAATTCCAAAGGCTTACGCCTTAGCTCCATCACAATCGACATTAAAAGCTCTCCTGCGGACAACCAGAAGGGTTGTCCCTACACAAGGTTTATTCCTGTTCGCAACATGGGAAAATCACATTTTTGCACAGCCTGTTTAGCTCGCGTGCATTCTGGTGTCCCGTCTAACACTGTGTGACTCACCAACCGGTCGGGTACTCTTTCCTGCCTGACGCCTGCCCCGCTTTGACGGGGGTAGGCAGGAGAGTGCCGATATTCGTCACCCTGCCTGTCTACCGACAGGTAGAAAGGGTGACCGACCAAAGTACATGACCAGTTTTTCTTGATCATATAGGAAAGCATACAATAAGTCATAGTGTTGAGTATGTGTCAGGAGGGTATACCGAAGGTCGCCGTAAGGCAACTCCTGACACCACGGGTTCGGTAACTCTCATACGAGTCTGTGACCTGACAACCACAATAATTAAAAAATCAGGGTTAATCAGCGTTAATCTGCGTCCAATTTTTTCCTTGACAATCGCCGAAAAATGTGTTATAATAATGCATTCAAGTAAATTGACCGTGTGGATTCTTTCGCCGTAAAAGACGGTTTTATTCAAAACAGGAGGTAAGATTTATGCGGAGAAAAAGATATGATGCAAGACACATCCATGTTTTGAAGGGGCTTGAGGCAGTGAGAAAGAGACCTGCTATGTACATCGGGGATACGGGGAAGATAGGTCTGCATCATCTTGTATTTGAAGTAATAGACAATTCAATAGATGAGGCGGCAGTGGGTGAATGTGACAGAATTGATGTTATAATTCATAAAGATAACTCAATATCAGTAAAGGATGATGGTAGAGGAATTCCTGTAGATATTCATGAAATTGAAAAACGTTCAGCGCTTGAGGTAGTGATGACATCTCTACATGCAGGAGGAAAGTTTGATCACAAGGTTTATAAGGTATCAGGTGGGTTGCACGGAGTAGGTGTTTCGGTTGTAAATGCCCTTTCAGAGTGGTTGGAAGTATGGGTAACCAGAGATGGAGGAGTTTTCTATCAGAGGTACGAAAGAGGTAAACCTCTAAAGGATCGCGGAACAACTGTTAAATTTTTTCCCGATCCGGAGATATTTAAGACGATAGACTTTAGCCCAGAGATAATTGCTGAAAGGGAAAGAGAACTTGCATTCTTAAATAGGAAGGTAACACTTACGCTGGAGGATGGAAGGAACGACTTAAAGAAGGAATTCTGCTATGACGGAGGAATAAATGAGTTTGTCATTTATCTTAATGACGGTAAGACCACCTTATCACCAGTTATATATTTCAAAGATGAAAAGCAAGATGTAGAGATAGAGATAGCTATGCAATACACAGATTCATACAGTGAAAACATACTTGCATTCGCAAACAATATACTTACAAGGGAAGGTGGAACGCATCTTGTCGGGTTTAAAAGCGGATTAACAAGGGTAATAAACGAGTTTGTAAAGAAGAGTAATGGTAAAGAATCTATTCAGGGTGAAGATGCAAGAGAAGGACTTACTGGGGTTATATCAGTGAAACTTCCAGAGCCCCAATTTGAAGGACAGACAAAGATGAAACTGGGTAATACAGAGGTGAAGGGATTGGTCGAATCCAGTATGAATAGTTATCTTAATATGTACTTTGAGGAAAATCCGCAGGTGCTGGATAAGGTTATTAAAAAGATAAGTGCAGCAGCAAAGGCAAGAATTGCAGCAAGAGAGGCGAGGGAACTCGCTCGGAGAAAGGGAGCGCTTGATATA
>JAYENM010000057.1:0-4287 GCA_034722095.1 Caldifarciminota bacterium
CTGTCCAATAAAGGTCTTGTCTGCCGTTTGGAAGATTATTTTTGAGGCGATGTCAAGATTATCTTTGATTACTTTGGCGGAATGGTTTTGCATCCATTGAGTTTGGAAGAGGTTTTCTACCGAACCGATTGAAAGGGTGCGTCCTGCGGTTTTGATGAGGTGAGTAATCATATACGGGTCTTTGGCTTCTCGTCCCGAATAAAGAACATAATCCTCATATTCGTCTTTCTTGTCATTGCTCTCAACAAAACTTAAAACATACATCCATTGCTCGTAAGTATTGTCGTCATCGGGATTGCCAGTTGAATAGGATAAAGGCAATTTTCCGTGAACCTCGTAGATGGGAATAAACCCGTCTTTGGTGTCCACTTCCTGCCCGTCTGTCGTTTCTCGGGCTTCCTGCGCGTCAATAAGTTTCATTACTAAGTCCTTGTCGTAGTTCTTGCGGTCAAGAAGTTGTGATGGTGTAAGCCATAGTTTCTCAATCTTTGGGTTAGCGTCAAAATCTACCGCATCTACAATCATTCTATTCCAAGGCATAACTTCGCTGTGGAGTTCTTTGCCTTGTTCTACGAACTTAAGAATAGTTGAGCCATAAGTAGATAATGATAATCCCCATTCGTTAAGGAACTGACCAAAGGCATTTCTACGCATCCATTCCTGTAAGTGAATAGTCGCAAGAAACGAGGTAATCTCATCTGCTGATTTGGTGGGGACTATTCTGATGTTCTTGCGGTCAATATCTGTTGCCCGATAAGCGATGTTGCGAGCGGCAATAACCACATTAAAAAATGGCTTCTCTCTTCCAAGATAATCAATCTCTCCTGATATGTGTTGTGAGTTGATGTAGGCGTCTATCTTTTCAAGACATTCTCGCTGGTTGTGAGTAACATATTTTGATATAGTTGTTACTCCGTTAATATCATCCTCTTCCATTTTCCTACACAAGTCGCCAATTGTATTTTCCATATTATCTATAAGTTATTATTGCAGACCCGTCATAAGCTGAACCAAAGTCCAAAACTAAACCTCTGTCTAACGCTATATCAAAGACATAAGTTCCTTCTGCGTTATTGTCGTTGTCAAACACGGCAATAGTTGTTGAAGCGATGTCTGTTGAGGATGTGGCGTTTCTAATTGTTAAGTGGTCTATTGATGAACTGGCAATAATAACTGAACCGAGAATGACTGGGGTTACTCTTGCGTTCCCGCTAACGGCTGTTCCTGACGGGGTTGTGGTGGCAACTATTCGTTGTTCTCTTGCTGTCCACGCTGACCCACCGTTCATTTCTGCTGTGCTTGTGGCGTGATATTCGTTAGCTATGTTCACGCTACCTACTGGCATTTCTGGCTCTGTAAACTCGGTCTTAATACCAGTGATGGTAAAGTATCCTAACGCTCCCAACCCGACTATAAGTGCGATTATTATTACTGATGGTGTTATGTAATTGTTTATGAAGTTTTTCATTTATTTGTTTCGTTTAATATATTTTCTTTTGCGACTTTTAATAGTTCCTTTTGAGAAGTGTCTTCGTGTTCTTGGAGGGATTTGCCTTTTATTTCAAAAAACATTCTCATTATGAAGCAATCGCTCTCATCTGTGCTACGCCCTATTAACTCTTTAACATCTTCCTTTTGGGTAGCCATTCTTTTGCCGTCCCCTTTGGAAGCGTCCTGATAAATTGATAATTCTTCAATGGTGTTCTCTTTTTGTATGCCATCTACTCTTGAAGCTATTTTGTGATTATTGACCAATCCGGCAAGAGTAAACACGCATTGTGAACGCAAATTTCTATAATCCGTGACTAATGGGGCGTTCTTCGTATAAGACACATTCGGAAGTCGGACTATATCTTGGTCTGTCTTAATTGCCGAATAAGATGACTTATAACCCACTATTCCGTCTAATAAGGACGAGGAAGCTACTCCTGCCCCCACTCCGATAGCGTCCACTGCGATATGCGAATAAGGTATTCTCTCTTGGGTAGCATACTCTCGTATCTGGTTGATAATTCCTTCGGTGTTCAGTCGCTTATACGCTTCTCTGCGATATTCTTCTAATCCGTTCCAGAATGAGAATACGGTCTTATCAGTCCCATCATCAGCGATGTCCACTATAAGAAATCTCTCACCCTTATCAACCGCGTTGCTAAACATATCTACCAAAGCGTCATACTTAAACAATGAACCTTGGTTTTCTAAATATTCTGCTAAAATCTCTTGCTTGTAAGTCTGCGGGTCTAATTCCTTTTTGGCAATTTCCTTTTCTTCGTCAGGAACAAACGGATTATCAAGTGTTGTAAACTTGAAACATCCCCAGTCATCACTTGCTTCTTTTTCTAATCTTCTAAGGTTCGGGTTTTCTTTTTTGGGAGTGCCAATAAATGTAGCGTTTCCACCTGTGTCCATTAGAGATGGTCTGAAAATCTCCTGCCAGCCAATAAAGAAGTTTCTCATAGTGTCTAATTCATCAAACACTATAAGTTCAGCTTTAAGCCCGCGAAAGTTCTCTCTATTCTCCCAGCCAGACAGGTAAATAATTGAAGTCCCTCCATCGTTGGTAGGGAGTTTCATTTCAAGTCTTCCTTCATTCGCTTCTCCGATTTTACCCACCCTTTTTTTAAGAGCTTCCCATACAATTGACCTACTCTGTTTCTGCGTTGGGGAGATGTAGAATACATTTCTATCCTTGCCAGATACTGCGGTGAATACCATTTGTTCTACCTGTAAGACGGTCTTGCCTGACCTTCTACCTGCTCTGATTACTTTGAACCTTGCTGGACTTTGAATAATCTCTCGTTGTTTTTTGTGTAAAATCATTTCTTATAATCTTTGAACCTTCTTTGTAATCTCCTTTACCGAGAAAATCGGTAACCTTTTTCAAATTTAACGGATTTCTAACTAATTCCTCATAACTTATATTCAAATACGGTTTCTTATAAACTTTTAACCAATCTATCGTTTTATCAAAATCCTTCTGGTTCTTATTAACTGCCACCTCTAAATCTGTGAATATCTTGCTCTTCATCTGCGAAGCAATCGTGTTTTTAATCCCTCTCGTAATCAGAACCACCTTATCAATCAATTCGGGGTCAGACCTATAAAGAGCATCACAAACAATCTTAATCACATCTCCGTCCATTCCTATATCCTTGTGTTCCGCTTTCAACCCTGTTTCGGTGGTAATTGTTCCCATTTCCCAATATCCGTTAGGGTTGCCATTTCTTAATTTAGGGGTTGGTTCGCAACTAATTCCCATTTGATTGTCATTTATCGGAAAGTAGGTGGAGAACTTATAACCAATAATTGGAATACCTGCTGTTCGGAGGGCTAACATTAGCATTGAAGTTCCGCTTCTTCTTAGTCCTGTGCAGATGTTGTATCTTGACATAATGTCTATTTTATGGTGTCTATTTTTATAAAAAATATTGTGTGGTGGAATATATTATTTAAACCAACGGGGGGCTACCATCGTGCCTACCGGGGGGGTCTATCAGCTCACACAATCCATTCTAAGCGTTTTATAGTGTAAAGTAGTGTAAATGTATGTCTTGGCGTCCTATGCCTTTGTGGTTCGCTTATTTGGTGGATTACATCCTTTCTGGTCGTGGATTACATCCTTTAATATCTATATTTTCGTGAGTTATGTTGTTATTAAAACACTTATCGCATATATAATGTTCAACTTCTTTTCCGCATCCGTGGCATTTGCCATATTCTGTTATTCCTTTCTTTTCGTTTTCTGTTAGTTGGCGTTCGTGGATGTTTGGGTCATATTTAACGGTGGAACGCTTAATCTCTGGAACGCTAACTTGTGGAACGCTAAAATTGTTGTTTGGAACGCTAAGGGGTTTGCTATTAAGGAACGCTAACTTTCTACATTGTGGGCTACAATACTTTGATGTATCCCTTGTTGCTTTATATTCTTTTTGGCATTGTTGACACGTTTTTAACATAAGTTTGGTCATTTTTGTTGCTTAGATTGGCGTTTTGGACCTTGTTTTGGCTTAAAAGCTTCGTCAAAACTGATTTTAAGGTTTGATTTAAGGTCTATCTTGTCTGTAAGTAAACCTAACATTTTAGCGGCAAGGGCTAATTCTGGCTGTCTGTTTCTTGGCTTGTCTGCTATATCATCCACTAAACATTGAGTTATAAAGTCATCTGTTAAGCCTATTTCTTTGCATATTTGCTTAAAACCTTTTGATTCTGTTAAATTACTTGGGTTTTTACAAGTATTTTCCTCATAACCAACCTCTTTCATTGATTTGCTTATGTTTCCACGGTTTT
>JAYENM010000058.1:0-4241 GCA_034722095.1 Caldifarciminota bacterium
TTAAGCGCTTTTTCTGGCTCCAGTGTACAAAAAGGATGCCCGAATACATCAATGTAGAGGTATTTACACGGACTGGTTTTCTTCTTTTTTGACCTTCGCGACAATATCCCTCCTTAAAATGATTTTAGTCCTTTCAATTATGTCTATATTCTATTTCTTTAAGCCATTCATCGCTTATGCTTTTCTTACGCTTGGGATTAAGCCACAAAACTTTGGGTCTGTCCTTCAAGAACTTCTTTTCATTAAACTCAAAATCCTGAAACCGCCTCACATACTTAATAGCTCCACAATCTGGCACCATACAATCAATATAGGGGTTTTCCTCCATCGCCCCGCAAACCTCATTAATATCTACAGATCTCATAATCACCCCTTTTGTTTACGAGGTAGTGTGAAAAACTTAACCATAGAGAACGGTTTGCAAAAAACGAAAAGAGAAGAGGGGAAAGCGGTGGTTTGTTCATAATTCTCTTATTCTCTCTTCAAGACTTTTTGCAAATTCTGGGTCAATAGATGCTTTTAGACGGTTAACTGTGGTATCATATCTATCAATCTGTTCTTCTTCAAGCTCTCTGCCAAGTCTTGGGTAGATTCTGTTAAGTTTCTTTATTAGAGTTTGTCTCTCTTCTTTGGGCATAATTCTTGGATCTGTCATTGCGGCTGCACGTGCATAAATACCCTCGTCTAAAAGCCACTGGAGTGCCTTAAATGGAAGTTCATAGTAATTTCCGATGGCTCCTGTTCGCTTGGCAAAACCTTCAGGTATTGCTGCCTTAAATGAAACGCGAACATAGAGTTTCTCTTTAAACTCGGTTAGACTTCTCACGTAATCCCTATCAGCTCCGAGCAATATACCATTTGTTTCTAAAATGAAGAGTGGATACTCTGAATCCTTCGCAAATTTAAGAACCTTCAATAGATGGTCCTTTCCAAGAGTGGGTTCGCACCCAGATAGACGGAGTTTTTCAATCTTAGTTCCTCTATACCTCTCCCAGCCGGATGCTCTTATTCCTTCACGTGCCGCTTTAAACAGTCCTTGAGCAACTTCCTTAGGAGAATAAAATTTACCAAATTTTTCAGGAAAGTCCCTTGACCAATTACTCCAACAATACATGCATCTGAGGCAACAACCTACAGCATAGCCTGTAGCGATTCCTCTATAGACAGGAGCAGAATAAATGCCTACATATTTTCTTTCTATCCCCTCCGGTCCTTCTCGAGTGACTATTTTCTCTGTCTCTTTTGCAAGTTCTAAAGGATCAAATGGAGTAAAGTTAGGAATCAAGAATCGTTGATAATCCCTCATTTGTAAATAACTTTTATATATTCCTCGTTTAAACCACCTAATCTATATATGATAGCTTCTTGCACACCACTTTCCTCTGCTATTTCCAGATCTATTGCAAGTTCTTCAGGTGGTAAGATTGGCTCAAGCCTAGATATCCCCTTTGTTATACATCCAAGGCCTATTCTAAACCTTGACTCATACTCTTTAACCCCATCCACACAGATTTTGCGAAGGTATTTCTCTTTTCTTTTCCTTGTCCCTTTAATGAGACTTGTGTAAAACATCTTCGCCTTGTTTGCTTTCTTACTTTCGTATGATAAACCCAAAAATCCAAGCTTATGTCTATTTCCTGTTAGCTCAACGAGTGTAGTTTCTCCTTTTCTTTCGGCTATGAAATTGGAGATATATGACTTGTTCCTCAAGAAATTTGATATTTGTGTTATATAAAGCCAGGGAGCAAATATTGGATGTTCTAAATCAAGCATCAGATGAACAGGTTCGTCTCTTACCTCCTCAAGGATCCTAAATAAGGCGGACCTTTTTGAGAACGGCGAGAACCAGTAACCTTCTGTCTTCCGAAGAATTGGCCAGTATACTAATTCATACCCATATAATAGTTCCTTGGTCCTTTTGAACTCACTAAGTGCACGTGCAGCAATGTAGATTCTCGTTTGGAAATTAATGAGTTCAAGTTTTCCAAGATTTTCAGGAGTAGGAAATTCTTCAAAAAAGCTTATTTGCATCTTCTTTGATTTCATTCTTGAGAGTGCAATATGTGCATGCACTTTCTACAAAATCTGGAGCCCTTATAGTCTGTATCCCGGAGGCTATTTGAGAAATGCATAACGCACTTGCAATTTTCACAATGCAAAAGTCCATAAAGATGACCAAGTTCGTGAACTGCTTCCTTCAGTGCTCTTTCATTGAAAAGATTGGTGTCTGGTGGAAGACCGTAAAATTCCTGTCTTAATCTGGCAAGTGAGATTATACAAGTCCTACCTCCTATGCCTTCTGCCTCGCCAAATACGAAGTTGAGTCCCGGAACCCATAAATCAAAGTCTATCACACCTAATACTTTATTATATCCACTTATGGAATCAGAGATTAACCTGACAATAGGAGTTGCATGATACTGGTTCCTTTTCGGGTTATATGCAGACTCAGGGGGTTCGAGTTTTGACTCAATTACAATCTCCTCTTTGAACCTCTCCGTGAGTGAGGTCTTGAGAAAGTCAAGCAGTTTTATGTTTATCTCCGCTATCGGGACCAATGCAATCATATTGGCTTTTCCCCCTTTTCTCCTTCTAAATCAGGGAATCAACCATCTCTCTTATTGCCTTGATATGTTCTGGCGTTGTGCCACAGCAGCCCCCAATTATTGATACTCCTATGGCAACCAGTTCTTTAGCCTTTTCTGCAATAAATTCTGGTGTCTCCTGATAGACAGGTATGCCATCTTCCAATTTTGGGGGACCTGTATTGGGCTGAATTATCAGGGAAAGGTTACTATATTTTTTAAACTCCCGGGCTATCTTAATCATGTTTTCTATGCCATTACCGCAGTTGGAGCCTATGATATCTGCTCCTGCCATTTCAAGACCCGATACAGCTTCTTCTATATTTACTCCCATTATCGTGTAAAACCCCTTTGGTGTGAAGTCAAATGTCATAGTTGCTATGACAGGGGTTGTTGGGGAAACGGTTTTTGCTGCTTTAATCGCCAGTGTTGCCTCTCTTAAATCGGTCATAGTCTCTATGCATATTATGTTAATGTCAGCACTAATAAGGGCTTTAATTTGTCTTTCAAAACTATTGTATACATCTTGAGGGTCAGTGTCCCCATATGGTTTTAAGAGTCTACCGCTTAGACCACAGGAGGCCAAAATGTATGCACGATTCGCTACGACCTTTCTGACTGCGAGGACAGCGTTTCTGTTTATTTCTTCTGTTTTGTGCTCAAGGGAATAAAGTGAGAGCTTAAAGGGAGATGCACCAAAGGTATTGGTCTGAATTATATCTGCACCAGCGTCAAGATAAAGACTGGCAATCTCTTCTAATATCTCGGGGTGTGTAAGGTTGATGGATTCAGGACACTCGCCTAGTTTAAGGTGTGTCATTAACATTGTCCCCATTGCACCATCTGCAACCAGTATTTCGCCTTCTTTTAAGCGTTCAAGTAATTTCTTCATATCAGTTTATTTTTATGGGCTTTGGTATTACGAAAAACCTAACCACAGAGAATATAGAGACTGAGGATTGTAGGCACAAATTCAATTTGTGCTGTTGTCTGCACGGTTAGTTTATTTTTTCAACAGGGAACTAAAGAGACCTGTGGTGAACAAAGTGAATCCATTGCCTGCCTGCCGTCAGGCAGGGAAGAGTTTTTTCATTTCTTTGTCTCTTGTCTTCGGTCTTTAGTCTTTGGTCTTAACCACTCGTCTCTTAAATTCTCTTTCCTGCCAGCCGTCAGGCAGGCAATCCCTGTTATATTTGACTTCATATCTTATGTAGCGCCCTTTGTGGTTTTTGGTTTCAACTTTTTAAAATGAGTTTTTTTACACACTCTACTGCGCTGGTGGCATCATAACCATACGCATCTGCCCCTATTTCGTGTGCAAACTCTTCAGACACAGGAGCACCACCAATTATAGTCTTTATTTCGCTAAATAAACCTTGCTTGTTTAAAAGGTCTATGACTTTTTTCATACCCAGCATAGTTGTTGTGAGGAGGGCGGACATACCTATGACCCTGGCGTTCTCCTTTTTTGCAACCTCTATAAATCTCTCGGGCGGGACATCATTGCCAAGGTCAATAACTTCAAAACCTGCGCCTTTTAACATAATACCAACAAGGTTCTTACCAATGTCATGCAGATCGCCCTGAACAGTGCCGATGACCACCTTTCCTATAGTAGGAACTCCCTCTTTAATCAGTATTGGCTTCAATTCATCC
>JAYENM010000059.1:0-4219 GCA_034722095.1 Caldifarciminota bacterium
CGGGAACAAAGAGTATATTAAGATAGGAAGCAAACTTATAATGCCCTACCAGGTATGAAAATACAATATACGCCCCCGTAGATATTCCTACAAGACCACATGCAAGTCCATCAATCCCATCAGCTATGTTTACACTGTTGGATGTTGCAACTATGACAATCACAACAAATGGTATGTAGAAAACGCCTAAATTCCAGAAGATGTTCTTGACAAAAAGCAGTGTGGTCATAGTAGCGTAATCGGGATTCTTGGGAAAGATTATCATATATAAAGCAATAGGAATAGCAATCAGAATTTGCCATACAAATTTGTATCTGCCAAGAATACCCTTACCTCGTCTTATCTTCTTTATATCATCTACGAAACCGAGAAATGCGAGTGTAACCGTTGCATACATCATAACCCATACATAGGGTTCTCTGATATTTGCCCATAGGAGCGATGAAACCATTATAGCAATGACAATGAGCGGTCCTGCCAGTGGTGTGCCTTTCTTTACTTCATGATTCTTGAGTATGGGCTCTCTCATTCCGGAGACAAACCCATGGTATTTAAGCCATCTTATCATATGCGGACCTAATACTATCATAATAATGAGTGCTGTTGCACCAGCATACGCTGCTCTGAATGTAATATATCTGAAGAGATTAAATACCCCGAACCTCTCAGCAAGTGGATATAAGAGATGATACAACATAGCTAATAAATGACAATTGATTTATCCCGTGGAATGCGCCAGCTATTCCATCGGGACGCTTTACTCCCTATTTATCCCGTGAAAAGCGACTTGCCCTGTGCAGTGCGTGGCTACTTCACAGGGAGCATATTTCACTGGGACGCCTTACTCCCTACTGCATACTGCCTACTGCTTACTCCCTACCGCCCTTTCCATCTCCTCTACCACTTTTTCCATCTTCATTTTCCTTGACCCTTTAATGAGAATGATATCTCCAGCTTTAACGAAACATTTAAGGCTACTTACAAGACTTGATATGTCATTATACGATGAGACAGAGGGAAGGTTTGTCTCCTTTGCAAATTCTTGCGCAAGCTCACCGTAAGTAAAGAGTGCTTTTATATCAAATTCATCCAATCTTTTCCCAATTTCTCTGTGAAACCGTACCGCCTCTTCTCCCAGCTCAAGCATATCACCCAGAACCGCTATTTTTCTACCCTTGAGGAGTTTTAAAGTTTCAAGCACTAAAAGAAGCGACACAGGATTTGAGTTGTATGTAGAATCTATTATAAGGATCTCTCCAATACGAATTCTCCTATCTCTTCCCTCTTCCGGGACTGCCTTCTGGAGTGCAGTAGCGATCTCTTTCCTGTCTATTCCCAGCTCGTCACCTATTGCTATGGAGACAAGTGCATTATAAACATTATATCTTCCTATGAGGGATAGAAAAAATTCGGTTTCGTCCACCTTGAATATAGAGCCGTCCACAGTAAGAGTTATATCTCTCGCCTTCACATCACCCTTCTTTATACCGAATGTGATAACCCGTTTCCTTCTCTTAAGGTCTTCTATCGCCTTCATTAGCATATTGTCATCTGCATTTATAAAAACTGTATGACAGAAAGATGTTACTTCAAGTTTTTCGGTGAGAATCTCTTCAAGGGAACCAAGATTACCTATATGGACCGGTGCAATGTTCGTGATAACCCCAATCTTTGGTTGTGCAACCTCCGACAGATGCCTTATCTCACCTCTGTAATTCATGCCGAATTCAAGAAGGAGAACCTCACACTCACTCCGCAACTTAAATATAGTAAGTGGAATACCTATATCATTATTATAACTACGCGGAGATACGAGAACATTAAATTTCCTTTCAAGCACAAGAGATGTAAGTCGTTTCGTTGTCGTCTTGCCGTTTGAACCCGTTATAGCGACAGTAAGAGGAGTGAATTTATTTCTATAAAACGAAGCAATCTGGGATAGCGCTATTCTGGTGTCTTTCACCAACACCACATTTCTTCCTATATCCCTTTCAACTACAGAAAATAGTCCTCCTTTTTCATGAACCTCGTTCAGAAAGTCATGCCCATCATATCTCTCCCCCTTGATGGCGAAAAAGACCTCTTTTGGCTTGATGGTTCTGGAGTCTATAGAGATACCGCTGATTTCAAAATCATTCTCGGGTATTCTTATAGCCTTGCCATCTATTGCCTTTATAAGTTCGTTCTTCGTGAGTTCCATCTTTTATATAAGACTACAGACCACCCCGTAAAGCTCCTTCAGAGCAACGGGGCTCGCCCCGTGGAGTAAGTTTTGCTACTCCACAGGGCAAGCAGACATCAGACTACAGACTTTTTACCTCGGAGATCAGACATCGGCTATTTCCTATTCGTCATTAGTCATTTGTCATTAGTCATTTCCCTTTATCCTTTTCAACCAATCAACTAATAAACCAATCAACTAATCCCACATTTCACCTTACGCCCCACTAGCCCCCTACCGATAACCGATCACTGCTTACCGCCTTTCGTCCCGCCAAGGGCGGGACTCCTACCTGCCTACTGCTTGCTCCCTACTCCTTACTCTCATCTCTCTTCCCTCATTGCTTCCCTCACCACCTCCCTATCATCAAATGGTATCTTCTCATCGCCGACAACATTATAAGTCTCGTGTCCCTTACCCAGTACGAGCACAATGTCATCCTTGCCTGCCATATTGACTGCCTTCTCAATTGCCTCTTTTCTATCGGGGACAACCTCATAATTTTTTATCTTTATTCCATCTTCTATCTCCTTTATGATAGAGAGTGGGTCTTCGGTTCTTGGATTGTCAGATGTTATAAATACATAGTCTGAAAGTTTAGTCGCAATTTCTCCCATTAGGGGCCTTTTCCCCTTATCCCTGTCACCACCACATCCAAATACCGTTATTATATTGCCTTTTGTAAATTCTCTTGCAGATTGTAACATAGCCATCATTGCATCTGGTGTATGTGCAAAATCCACAATAACATTTCCAATACGCTCAAATCTACCAGGGATTGCATCAACGCTTTCAATACCCTCAATTATACCCGATGGAGAAAGACCATCCTCTCTTGCTATGGCATACGCAATGAGTATATTGGATACATTATGTCTTCCCGTCAACCTTGAATGAATCTTTTCCCTGCCATATGGGGTGTCTATTTGCAATTCTATCCCGTTCAGTCCCATAGAGATTATGTTTCCACGATAATCTAATCCATCCGTGTATCCGTAACTTATGACTTTTGCCTTTGTATTGAACTTAAAAAGATCGAAATAATCCCCTTGTGGGAGTACGGCAATGGCATTCTCTTTCAAAATTCTAAAAAGGGATACCTTTGTTTTAACATACGCTTCAAATGTGCGATGGAAATCAAGATGGTCTCTCCCAATACATGTAAGCCCCGCAATATCAAAATCTACTCCTTCTATGCGACTCTGGGCTATGCCATGAGAGGAGACCTCCATAACCACAGTCTCGACACCCTTTCCTATCATCTGGTGCATTAGCCTTGAAATATCCAGTGATTCAGGTGTAGTTCTTTCTGCTGGTAATAGAGAAGTGGATATTTTATTGACAATCGTTCCTATAAGTCCACAAGGATTGCCACAAGCCTCATAGATTGAATGTAGGAAAATTGTTACAGTGCTTTTTCCATTTGTTCCTGTGATTCCTATTACCTTCATTTTCTTTGAGGGCTCGCTGTAAAACCTGTGTGATATAATAGCTAGTAGTTTTCTTGAATCTGATACAACGATTCTCGGGTACGGAATGTCAATATCCTCAGTCAATACGAATAGAACTGCTCCTCTTTTATATGCATCTTCTATAAAACAATGCGAGTTTATCCTCTCACCCTTTCTTGCAAAGAATATATATCCTGGCTTCACATCGCGTGAGTCATATGCAAGTCCCTTAATATCTATATTAGCAAGTTCTGAATCAATTCTAATATCTTTTATCGTGCCTTGTATAAGTTCCTTTAAGAGCATATCATTTAACTCGTGGTGTCAGGTCACAGACTCGTCCACAGGATCCGTCTCAAGATCCGTATGGATATGGATATGAGAGTTGCCTTACGGCGACCTTCGGTATACCCTCCTGACACGCATCCGACGATCTGTCGGGAGGAAACTCCCGACAGCACAGGTAGTTATTTTTGATTTTTAATATTTGATTTTATTTCGGAGGTAACATGAAAAAGAAACTTGTAATACTCATTTGTCTCGGAAT
>JAYENM010000060.1:0-14565 GCA_034722095.1 Caldifarciminota bacterium
ATCTGCTTAATCCGTTGATAAATCTGCCTCAAAAAATAGAAACAAAAAAGAAGAATCTCTTTTCCGCAGGTCACAGACTCATATGAGATTCTGTGAACAGTCTCTTTAGATCCCTGTTGGAAAAATAAATTAACAGTGCGGGCAACAGCACAAATTGAATTTGTGCCTACAATGTGGAATAAATAATCAGTTTAATCCGTTGACAAATCTGTGTTCACCCCGTTAAATAACTCAAAAATAAATGCCAGAGTGGTATTTCTATAACGCCTCTATTTAACGGGGTTAATCTGCGTCAAAAAAAACAGAAAGTTATGCGAATACTTCATACTGCAGACCTTCATCTCCAAACTGAAAAGGACAGCCGATGGGATGCCCTTAAGACTATCGTTCGGGTCGCCAGGGATGAGAATGTTGACCTTCTCATTATAAGTGGCGACCTTTTTGATAGTGGTATCGATGCCGAGTCCCTCCGTCCGGGTATACGAAGTATCTTTTCTAATACAGGATTTGATACAATCATAATTCCTGGTAACCACGACAAGGATTCGTATGGGGAAGGGTTATATTTTGGAGACGAGATAACGATACTCTCAAATACAGCTTCTTTAGAAAAATATGAAGGTGTAAGGATTGTTGGATTGCCATTTGAACAGATTACTTCAGAGGAATTACTCTCAAAAATTCGCTCATTAAAGGATGTTTTTGCAGCTGATAGGAAAAATATATTATTGTATCATGGTGAATTGCTTGATGTATTCTTCTCGCGGGACGAATTTGGTAATGAAGGAACAGGTAGATACATGCCTCTCAAGCTCTCATATCTTGAAGGCTTTAATATTGACTATATTCTTGCTGGGCACTTTCATACCAAATTCCTTGTTAGAAAACTTGAAAATGGTGGTTACTTCGTCTATTCAGGTTCTCCAATCTCTATAACAAGAAAAGAAACAGGAATAAGAAAGGTAAATATATTTGAAGTAGGCAGTCCTCCAAAAGAGTATAATATTGATACACCACACTATGAAGAGGTCACCATAACACTTGACCCAACCGTTAGTGAACACCCACTCAAAACAGTAAAAAAGGGTCTTTCAGGTCTTCATCCTCTCTCTGCAGTGATACTTACAGTGGATGGTGCAATCAATGGTAAAAAATTCAAGATGACCGAAACTGAATTCCACTCTCTTCTACGAGAAACAGCAAAGGATATAAATATAGTAGAAGAAAACTTTAGAGTAAACGATGTACAGAATGTACTCGAAGATGATCTATTCAAAGCATTTGAAGAAAAACTTTCCTCCTATCCGGAGGAGAAAAAAAAGATGCTTAGAGAGATTGCGGTAAGGGCTATGGTACAAGGATAAAGGAAAAAGGAAAAAGACAGTAGACCAAAGACAAAAGACTATAGACCCAAAAAAAGAAATGACCAATGACTAATGACCAGTGACCAATGACATTTAAATCTACAATCTGTAATCTATTTAGATCTGTGTCAAAAGATAAACCGCAGATAAGCGCAGATGCACGCAGGTTAAAAGACAGTAATTAGGTTATTGGGTAATTGGGTTATTAAAGACTGTAGGGCACGGTTTTAACCGTGCAGGCAACAGCACGAATTGAATTCGTGCCTATAAGATTCATCTGTGTTGATTTGCGTTAATCTGCGGTTAAAAGATATGCGTGTAAAGGAATTTCGTATATACAGATACGGTCCCCTAACAGACTCTAAAAGGGTAGTTCTCGGGGATTTTAACCTCTTCTTTGGCAGAAACGAGGAGGGTAAAACACTTACTATAGATGGGCTTGTGAGAGTACTTCTTTCAAAAAAGGCGACAAAAAATGTATTTAAGGGAATAGACAGAGTGGATAATAATCCAGAAGGTTATGCGATAATTGAAAATGAGGGGAAAGATGTTAAGTTCCCTGAAGAAGGTGACCTGATTTCTCTTATCGGACTTTCACCCCAGGAATGGCGCAATATATTTATAATAAGAAACAGTGACCTGTCTATCGCTGAAGAGGAAACTTTCTATACTGGTGTAACAGATAGATTAACAGGTCTTAAAAGCAAGAAGATTATAGCAGTAAAGAATAGATTAAGAGAGATAGGGAGATTAACCAGACCTGACAGCAGTGGAAGGTTATCAGACAGGGAAACAGATGAAAAATTACAGTCAAGGGTGGAACATGCAAAGACGTTAATAAAGACAATTGAAGATTTAAAGAAGGCTGTAGAAAGTGAAGGATTGGATAAGGTAGAGAGAACGATTGAAGATATGAGTGAAGAGTTGCAAAGGATTGATGTTGAACTCTCTAATCTTGAAGATGCCCAGAGGCGTGAAAAATACGAAAAAGGAATAGAAGCGCTGAAGAGATTAAAGGATGCTTTGAAGAAATTGAAGAAATTAGAATTATACAACGAAGATGATGAGAGAAAGTTCAGAGATTTAGAAAGAGATATCCAAAACGCAAACGAGGAGATAAAGAAACACTTGAGTGAGCTGAAAACCAAGGATGAGGAATTAAAAAACTGTAAAAGAAGTAGGGAGGAGAGTGAGAAGCATCTGAGAGTATTGAATGAAAGAAGAAAGATATTAGAAGAAGAACAGATTGATATAATGAGATATGAAGAGTTGAGTGAAAGGCTGGCACAAATAAAGGCAAAGATCGCAGGAGAAAAACCTCTGGCAAAAATATCTGTTTTTCTCTTTGCACTATCCCTTATAGGAACTATAATAAGACCCTTGATGGTCTTCAGGATATTCTCGGTGTTATTTTTTACCAGTATTATCTACTTTTCTGCCCAGCTAATCAGAGCATCAAAGATAAATACAAGTCTCTCAAAGCTATTTGAGAAGATAAGAATCAGTCTGGCTCCAGTTGACATTTCTTCAGATTCTATGGAGGGCATTCTCTCCCTTGTTCAGAGGTTTAAAGAAAAATTTGAAGAAAATGAGATACAAGCAAGGAATCTTGAGGGGAATACAAGTCTGCTTGAAAGGGAAATAGAGGGAATTAAAGGGAGGATTCGTGGACTTGAAGGAAAAAGAAGAAATTGTGAAGTCTCTATAGAGGAGATCAAAAGATCTTCAAATGTTGAGAGTCTGAAGGAATACAGAGAAAGACTTGAAGGGAAATTAGAACTTGAAAATACAATCAGGGAGTATGCTGCTGTATTAGGGTCACTGTTTGGTAAAGGTGGTTATAGCGACAAAAATGAAATAATAGCCTACTGGGAGAGGAGCGTCTCAGATCTTGAGGCTTACAGGGATAAAGTTGTGGAAGTAAAATATAGTGATGTTCGAAAGGGAGAATTACACCAGAAGAAAGAGATGATTGAGGACGAGAAGGAGGAATTTGAGAAAAAACGCAGAGAGTGGGAGGATAATCTGAAACAGATTGAAAGGGAAACGCAGAATGTGCTGAAAAAGGAGTTATGCTGTGGCACCATTAGAGAACTTTCTTTTGTGCAAAAGATGCTACAGGAATTTGTTGTTGATATTGAAAAGAATGTAGAGAATGTTCTCTCTGTCATGTGTATATTTGAAGAGATAGAGGAAGAGGAAGAAAGAAAGATATCCAGATTTTTTGGGAAGGGAAGTAGTGTCTCAAAGTATTTCTCTCGCATTACTGATGGGTTGTACACAACAGTTGATATTGATACATCAACACAAGAAAAGAAGGTGCTTGTGCATACGAAAAATAAGAATGTACTTGATGCCTTGAAACTTTCAGGTGGTGCCTATGATCAGTTATATTTATCTATAAGACTTGCGCTTGGGGGAGAACTATTAGAGAAAGGGTTCTTCATTATGGACGACCCTTTTATAAAATCTGACATAGAGAGACTACAAAGACAGATAGAACTATTGTGGAAAATAGTGGACGAGGGTTGGCAGATACTCTATTTTACTGCAAAAGAGGAGGTCAAGGAAGCCCTAAAAAAAGAGATACTGGAAGAGAGAGTAAATTTAATAGAAACTAACTGGATAACATTATGAATAATAGAAAAAGAATACATAGACACTTTTCAGATATTGCCGAGATATATCGGAATATACGAAAAACAGATAACCGTCCAATATTTGTTATTAAGAGAGAACTCCAGAGATTGCCAGTGATACACGGTGCGGATATAGGATGTGGTGCAGGTAGATATGACAGAGAACTTTTCTTGAATTTGGGCGATAGACTTTTCCTTTTTGCTATAGATGAAAATGAAAAGATGCTCACTTATCTCAGGAGATACCTTTCTATGTTCAATATAACGCAGTTTAAAGCGATAAGGGCTATTGGAAGTAGTATTCCTCTCTATGCAAACTCAGTTAACTGTGTATTTACATTTAATGCTGTCCATCACTTCAATCTACCAATGTTTCTGAAGGAAAGTGTAAGAATATTAAAGAAAGATGGATATCTTTTTGTATATACGAGGCTACATAGCCAGAACAAGAGGAATATTTGGGGGAGATACTTTCCGGGGTTTTACGAAAAAGAAAAAAGACTTTACCGTCTGAAAGAAATGGAATCTGCAATCTCGCAAGTTTCTTGCCTGCAGTTACAGTCCATTGAGTATTTTAAGTTTAGAAGACTTTCCAGTTTACATTTCTTAAAAGAGCAAGCAAGAAAACGTCATTATTCTACCTTCTGTTATTATGAAAAAGAAGAGTTTAAGAACGCACTACAGGATTTTGAAAAGAATATAAGAGAAAACTTTCCTGACCCTCAGAAGGTAATCTGGATAGATGAAAACATAATGTTCCTAATAAGAAAAATTAACCTTGTAGAGAGTTAGTTAGATAGTTGATTAGTTTGTTAGTTAGTTTGTTAGCTGATTAGGGGGAAGGATAAAGAGAAAAGGATGAAAGGGAACAATTAACAATGCAAAATTAGCATTTGTCCTTTATCCGTTAACCTGCGTCCTCTAAATATTGTATACTATGTGGAAAGAGTGGATATTTAAATATAGAGGGTATCTGCCAGTTTTACCTTGTCTCGTCCTTATCTTCCTTTCGAACCCTTTTCATCGAACGGTAGTTACCTCATTGTTTCTTGTTGCTTTCGGGGAGATAATAAGGTTATCATCTGTTGCATACATAGGCGGAAAGACCAGAAGCAATAGAACAAACGCAGATAGACTTATAACTGATGGTCCATATAGCATTATAAGAAATCCCATATATGTGGTATGTGGGAAATTTTTTTATAGGACTTGGGTTTATCTTCCTTTTCAATGTATGGGTGCCCTATATATTCCTCATTTACATACCTCTTTTTCTTATTGAATATGGAATCATAATGAATGTTGAAGAGAATTTTCTCTTCTCCAAATTTGGAGACGGCTATAGAAGGTACAGGCAGAATGTTCCTTCTATCCTTCCTCTATTCAAAAGATACGACGGAGAAAAAGTTACTCCCAACTTTATAAAGGCATTAAAGAGTGAAAGACATACCCTTATTACAATACTTATAGTCTATCTTCTCACTTTTATCGTCTGGAGTTTAAACACAAATATCTCGAATAGGCTAATGCCACCAATGTAAGATCTAATTTTTTAAATTATTCGTGTTATTCGTGGTTAATTTTTTTAAAGCTATGATTGGCTTCATAAACGGTAATATTCTCTCCATGGAGAAAAGTAATATAGAGGCACTCGTCATAAAAGGAGATAGGATAGATAGAGTTGGTCCCCGTAATATAGTAAAAGAAATGAAGCAAACGGAGATTGTAAACCTCGAGGGTCGTTTCCTTATTCCCGGTTTTATAGATTCTCACATCCATTTTGTTGATATTGGGCTGAATCTTGCAAGGGTTGATCTTTCCGAAACTGAGAGTTTAAAAGATGCCCTTGATATAACAGAAGAAAGACTAAAAAGAGAAAAAAAGGTCGCGCCCCTTATCTGTGTAGATTTTGACGAATCAAAATGGAAGGAGCGTAGATTGCCAACAAGAGAGGAGCTTGATAGATTAAGCTCTAAGAGAGCTGTCATATTTAGGAGGGTATGTGGACACATAGCAGTTGTAAACAAAAAGGCGCTTTCAAGTATTCCAGAAGGTTGGAAAAAGATCGATTATGACTCTGGTATCCTCCTTGAGGATGTAGTTCTGTATATAAACGAAGTATTTCCTCCATCTAAAGAAGAGATCGAAATTGCAATAATCGGGGCACAGAAGAAAGCCCATTCTCTCGGTATAACATCAATCCATGATATGGGGATGAGAAGTTATCTTGATGTATACAGGGAGATGGAAAGAAAGTATGCCCTTAAAATAAGAGTATATGCAGTGCTTCCCATAGCTGATATGAATTATATAATACCCAGCAATGGAGAATGGGTCAAAACTGGTGGGATTAAGTTGTTTGCCGATGGTTCAATTGGGGCAAGAACAGCTGCACTAAACTCACCCTATCCAGGGACAAAGAACTACGGTATCCTTAACTATGAAACAACTGAACTTGACAGGATTGTAAAAGAAGCAAACAGAAGGGGAATTCAGATATTTATCCATGCAATAGGCGAGAGAGCAATAGAACAGGTTCTTAGTGTTTATGGAAAAGAGTTAGATAATTCCAAAAGACACAGAATAGAACATTTTGAACTTGCGAGTAATGCTGCAATAAAAAAGGCGAAGGAGCTGGATATAATCCTCGCTATGCAACCTAACTTTATAATGAACTGGGGCAAGAAGGGCGGAATGTATCAAGAGATACTTAAAGAGAGGGGATTACAAACAAACAGGTTTAAAACAGCATTAGAAGAGGGATGTATATTGTGCTTTGGGTCAGATTCTATGCCAGCAGGACCTATCTATGGGCTAAAGGGCGCAATGGAACATCCAACCGAGAACATCTCTTTTAAAGATGCGCTAAAAATGTATACAATAAATTCTGCCTATGCGGGCTTTAACGAGGAATTTACAGGCTCTATAAAGGAGGGGAAAAAAGCAGACCTTGTTGTGCTTTCGGGTTCTCCACCTGATTTGAAGGTAGATATGACAATGGCAAATGGAGAGGTGGTGTATAATAGATTATAGTTTGTTAGTTGGTTAGTTTGTTAGTTGGTTCGTTGGGGTGATATTGAAGAATATCTGTTATAAAAGTTAGGGGACTTCGCTATAGGGAAGCCCCCTAACGATGTAAGAACTGTTATTACATTTCTCCTGAACTCTTTCTTCCCGAGACGGTAGGCTCTTCAGGATAGTATTTCTTAGCGGGAACTGGTGGTTTACCAAGGAAGAACCTTACAACTCTTGGAAGAAGCTCTCCCGTGGTTTGATCTGGAAGTCTATCGTAACAGTACTCGAGTGGTTGACCTGTTATTATAACCCACCCCACACCGTAATGGTAAAGTATAAGAGTTGGTTTTCCTTCTGAGCAATTAACCGTGAAGATCTGAGTAGTGATTGGATAACCAATAAAGGTTTCGTGGCTTGAGTAAGTCCCATAAAGAGTATCCGGTAATCCGGCTACCATTTCATAGGCGGGGTTGTACAAAAGGTTATAGTTGTCATAAATATAAGTTGAATCCGCAGAACCCCCCCAGGGAAAGTTATGCCAGCATCGAGAATAGAACCCCCTGCCCAGCCACGGTCGCACGCCTCCCAGAATATAGTGCCACCCCTGTACACAAAGTCGTTAAACTTTATCTGACTAACCGCATAGTTATTGTAGAAGTACTGGGATTGGTCATTTACAATTATAACCATATCCACTCCAATTTCAAGTGGCACAGAGGCAAAACTGTCCGAAGGAAATACCTCATACTGGTTTTCTCCCGGGCCTGAGCTAAAACCTTCCCTTTCGAGCATTATATCCATAGCAGTGGAACTCCACGGTAAGCCATCCCTGAATATCTTTATATGAGTAGCTGCACCACCACCAGGCTCAAGATTTATGTCAAACAAGATTTATGTCAAAATTGTATGCCTGTCCTGTCGTAACATCCACTTTAATCTTGCCCCAGAAAAGCACCACTCCCTGCTCATCTTTTGCATCCAGAGTAAAAAGCCTATCATCTCCGGCTGATACTTGCAATGTAAAGACAACTATTGTATCTCCGGGGGTTACATTTTTGGTTTCAGTCACAGCGTCCATATCCTCAGCAGTTACTGTAAGGGTAACTGTGCGAACATTATTCCACAGTGGATGTTGAGCCGGGTCTGGCAAGCTAATTCGCAAACTAACCTCTGGTTCTCCTTCCAAAAGCTCTGTTAGTTTCTCACATCCTGTAATTATGAGACCAAATGACAAGATTAGCCCTACAGGTATTATCTATCTGCGCTTCAACTTTCCTCCTTGTAAATACAA
The DNA here is from genome assembly GCA_034722095.1 of Caldifarciminota bacterium. Taxonomy (GTDB): domain Bacteria; phylum Hydrothermota; class UBA3073; order UBA3073; family UBA3073; genus UBA3073. Next base: position 8,310 of record JAYENM010000060.1, read on the forward strand.
CAAAATAAAACAAATATCTCTTCCTTCTTTGTATATACAGATTTCCAATATACTATAGCATAAATATCACCCCCTTAAACTCCATCTGCCGAGTATGATTTTGGAATTATTTGGATAAGAGCCTTAATAATAATATAACACAGAAATGACAAAAAGTCAAGAGAAAAATCAGCGGATTGGATAAGTCACCGCCTGCCTGTCCATACGAATCCGTAAGGACCGGTAGGCAGGGATTAAGCGGACGGTTAATTATATCGGGGTATGTAGGCACAAATTTAATTTGTGCTCACATTACTCCCATCCAATCCTCTCGACCTTAAGGAGTTTTGCCTCCTCCTCAGTGATACTGAATAAGACTTGAAATAGTTGAAGGGGTTTTATCTTACCAAATTTCATAAGTATCTCTGTACCATCAGTTCTTTTTTTTATTTCCAGTACTGCAGGGCGCACATTTATACCATCTATCTCCACAATCTCCTTTTTCATAAACTCGTCCACTTTTGATGAGTCATATTTTACAAAAAGCCTCTGGTGCAAAAAGGACGATGAAAGGGATTTTACCTTTAATGGAACTATCTCTACTGAATTTATGGTAAAGCCATCTGGAAGAGCCCCTTCAAGTCTTGTCTCTATATCAGGAGTGGGTCTCTCCAGAATTACATCTATATACTCTACCTTTGATGTAAATCCAAGTGTAAGAGGGGGTGAAAAAGCAACCCTTGGTTTCGGTTTGTATCCTTGGGAATAAACAATGGGTAATCTTGCTCTTCTAAGTGCTCGTACAAGCGCCTTTGTTGTGTCTAGATGTCCTATAAATCGCAAGTCGCCAGTTTTTGAATACATAATCCTATAGCATATCTTTAGGGGAGTTGAATGTACCCTTTTTGGTTTCCTACCATAATCCATCTGGATAACAGGTTTCTCATTGAGTGGTATTATGTTGCAATCAAATATTCCACATCCTGTGCATCCTATAATTCTACAATCTTTCCTCATGATTCCTTTTCTTGATAATTCCCTCTCCCCAAGTAACCATTCCCTTCTTACGCCTGTATCTACTATCTCCCATGGCAGGGATTTTTCAACATCCCTCTCCTTTAGATACTCGTCAGGATCAATCCCTTCTTTATTGAACGCCTCCATCCATCTGTCAAAATAAAATAGTTCACTCCACTCGTCAAATCTTGCGCCAAGTCTGTATGCTCGCTCTATAACATTTGAAAGTTTCTCATCTCCCCTTGCAAAAACTCCCTCAAGAAGGCACCCCTTGGGATCTCTATAAGTTATCCTTACCTTTTTAATATTATTCTTCAAAAATGAGATTTTCTCTGAGAGTTCTCCTATGTTGTTTTGTCTTTCCCACTGAAACGGTGTATGCGGTCTGGGAACAAAAGGTGATATTGAAACCTTGACTGGGGTATTTCTCTTGATGGTGTCCACAAGTTTTACTATTCCCCTTATGTCTTCATCAGTCTCTTGTGGCAGTCCAATCATGAAATACAGTTTTGCGTGTGTAAATCCAAATGATCTGAATCTTCTGGTAGATGCTATCATCTCGTCCTCATCAATATCCTTGTTTATAATCCTTCGCAGCCTCTCTGTCCCTGCCTCTGGAGCAAGAGTTACACTCCCTCCTCTGCCAATGAGACTTGCAATCTCGTCAGTAAGGGCATCTCCTCGAAGTGATGGTAAGGATGGAAATATGTTTTTCCCTTGTAGATTACTTATTATCTCCTCAATCTCTGAATGATCAAGCACTGATAGTGATAGAAGGGTAACATCATCATACCCTGTTTTCAAAAGTCCCTGTTGGGCTACCTCTACTACAGTCTTAGTATCTCTTTCCCTGTAAGGACGATAAATTATGCCTGCCTGACAGAACCTGCATCCACGTGTGCAGCCTCTTGCAATCTCAACAACCAGTCTGTTATGAATTATGTCTATAAACGGCACAATGGGCGGGTCCGGAATTGCATCAGAAGAGAGGGTATTTGTGAAGACCTTCTTGATTGGAGATTGAATATTCTTAATGTTTCTAGTAGATAGAACTCCCGACAGTTTCCCCATTTCGGTGAGTTTTTCATCTCGTGTGAGAGATTTATCCCGGATAATGGGCATTATCTCTGGCACAAGGACTTCCCCCTCGCCAATAAGAAGTGCATCAAAAAATGGAAAGACGGGTAGTGGATTGAAGACACAGGTGCCTCCTGCAACAACTATTGGGTCATTTTCTTTTCTTTCTTGACTTCGGAGTGGGATACCTGCCAGATCAAGAATACAGAGCACATTTGTGTAATTTAACTCATACTGCAGGGAAAATGCTACAAGGTCAAAATCTTTAAGAGAAGTACGGGATTCGAGTGAAAATAGAGGGATTTTATTTCTTCTTAATTTTTCTTCCATATCTACCCAGGGAGAAAATACCCTTTCAACCCTTATTCCTTCTTTACAGAATAAATGGTAGAGTATTCTCACCCCAAGTGATGACATCCCTATCTCATATACATCGGGAAACGCAATCACAACCGATGTATCGGTAGGGGCGAACTGCTGTTCGCCCCTACACCCAATTTCGTTGTTTATATATCTCCCAGGCTTACGCACAAGAGGAAGTATGGAATCAAGATTGCACATATTTAAGAACAAATACTTGAATACTTGAGCCTGACCCCTATTATTTTTTGACCCCTATTATTTTTTCTGCTACTATCTTCCCGGAAAGGAGCATGCCACCAAATATGGGACCCATTCTGGGGCCACCGAACACTGCATTGGCTGCCATCCCACAAGCCCATACATTCGGAAAAAATTCTTTTGTATTTTCTATAATAACCTTTTCTCCCTTATCCGCATACATTGCGCCCTCACCAATTATCTTTCCAGTCCTTGTGAATAACTTTTTACCCTTCTTTTCAATTAGATGTGCAATCTCGCAGGGGTGCCCTGTAGCATCTATTACGTGATCTGCCCTCAAGGCAAGAGGATCTACATGGAGACCAATATCAAGTGCTGATGTCCAGTTTATAACAAGACCTTTTGCGATATTATCTTCTATGATTGTATCCTCTACCAAGATAGCATTGAGTATCGTAACTCCAGCTTTAACTGTATTTAATGCTAATGCGCTTACCGTTTCTATAGAATCTGCCGTATAATAACCATTTTCGAATCTTTTGCTTTCTACACCGAACTCCTCAAGAATCCTTCTGCCCTCTTCCTGAACAACTATCTCGTTCATCATCATCCCACCACCCCACATACCGCCACCTATAGAGAGTTTGCGTTCAAACAATACGACCTTAAGATCGGGTTTCATCTTTTTGAGATAATAGCCTGCTGTGAGACCTGAAGGTCCTCCACCGGCGATTGCCACATCGCTTTTTAGAATATTTACGAATTTTTCTTTATAGGTTTCTATGATTGCTCTTGATATAATGGTTTCATCAAGCATAATTTCCTCCCCTTTGTGTTGATTGGCTTAACCACAAAGTTTTAAAAAATAAATATCTTTTCTTTGTGTTCTTTGTGGTTTAAAAAGAAAGTAATAATTCCCTTTGTGTTGATTGAATCAACCACACCTGTCTACCGACAGGTAGAAAGTTCACATTTATGTTGCAAGGCTAACTTGCCTGACGGCAGTCAGGAAGCCTTGCCCTACATCTTTTGAGCCATATTGAGAGTAGAATTATGTCATTTGGTCTTATTCCTGGTATTCTGCTTGCCTGTCCGAGTGTAAGAGGACGAACGCTGGACAGTTTATCCTTTGTCTCGTTTGAAAGTGAACGAACTATCCCATAGTCAAAATCCTCTGGTATTTTCCAACCTTCCAATTCACGATACCGCTTTATTTTTTCTTCTTCTTTTTTGATATAGCCATCGTACTTTGCAAGTATCTGAACTTCTTCGGCAACTCTCTCAGATATATTCCCGATAAATCGACGGATGGGTTCAATATTGACCCCTGGACGCTTGAGAATTGTGAAGAGGCTCAGCCCGGGCTCTGCATCTATGCCAAGCCCGACAATATCCTTTTCTCCCAGATATGTGCTCTTTAATCTCTCTATAACCTGATGGACAGTTTCTTTTTTTGCTTCCATAGCCTTATATGCCTTTTCTTCAATGAGATTAAGGCTCCTTCCGTATTCCATAAGCCTCTCGTCTGCATTGTCCTGTCTAAGGAGAAGTCTGTATTCTACTCTGGAGGTGAACATTCTGTAAGGCTCTTCTGTGCCTTTTGTAACAAGATCATCAATAAGAACACCTATATATGCACTGGAGCGAGGAAGTATAAATGGTGCTTCGTCTCTCAATTTTAGTACTGCATTTATTCCAGCCATAATACCCTGCGCAGCTGCTTCTTCATATCCTGATGTCCCGTTTATCTGACCTGCAAGAAATAGATTTTCCAAAAGTTTTGTTTCAAGAGTTGGATATAGCTGGGTTGGCGGGACAAAATCATATTCTATAGCATACCCTGGTTGTGTGATCTCTGCCTTGGCAAGCCCCGGTATGGTATGGAGAAAATCAAGTTGAATCTCCTCCGGTAACGATGTAGAAACACCACCAAGATAGAAGATATCGCTTTCTAATCCATCAGGTTCTACGAATACATGATGTGACTTTTTGTCAGGGAATTTCACAAGTTTGTCTTCTATTGATGGACAGTATCTTACGCCTGTTGCCTTTATTTCACCCTTTATCCAGGGCGATAGCTCAAGGTTTGCATATATGATTTTATGTGTTGCCTCTGTTGTGTGGGTTATGTAGCAGGGAATCCGGGGTGGATCAAATTTCTCTGTCCTATGGGAAAAATGTATGGGATGCTCGTCGGGTTTCTGTATGATCATGCCTTCTATATCCACTGATTCCTTCTTTACCCTTGCAGAGGTACCGGTTTTCAATCTACCAAGTGTGAATCCAAGTTTCTTAAGAGAATCTGAGAGCTCAGAAGCTGGTGGTTCACCGTATCTACCAGCTGGGAATCTCTTTGTGCCAATATGTATCATCCCGGAGAGAAATGTTCCAGTGGTGAGAACGGTTGCCTTACTGAGGTATTCGTTTTTTTTGGTTCTTATTCCAATTACTCGTTTCCCCTCCGTTATAATATCTGTAACGAGCTCTTCAGCGAGAGAGAGACCGGATTTTAATACTACATCCTTTATGCTCTCCATGTATCTTTTTCTGTCAACCTGCGCTCTCAGTGACCAAACCGCAGGTCCCTTGCTTTTATTGAGCATTTTAAAGTGTATACCACATCTGTCTGTAATCCACCCCTGAATTCCTCCAAGTGCATCTATTTCAAAAACCAGCTGACTCTTGCCGATTCCCCCAATTGCGGGGTTACACGGGAGTTCGCCTATTCTTTGGACGTTACTGGTAATGAGGAGGGTGTTACATCCCCTGCGGCGTGCAGCAAACGCCGCCTCAATACCCGCATGTCCACCTCCAACAACAATCACATCATACATACTTATCGAAGTCATTAGCTCGTCAGGTCATTAAATCATTGAGTCATTGGGTCATTGAGTTAATTACCTAATAACCTAATAACCCAATTACTATTTCTCATGTGGTATCACACAGATGAATTTGAGGGGTGAGTCGCCGACATTATAGAAACCGTGCTGTTTTCCAGGGTCAACAAATATTACATATCCTTCCTCAAATGGATACTCCTTGTCCTCAAACTTCAAGATACCCTTTCCCTCAAGGACATATACCTCGTGCTCGTATGGATGCGAATGGTATGGTGTATATCCTCCATTCTCTATCTCAAATACTCTCATCGCAAAATTTGGAGCGCCGTTATCTCTGGCTATCGCCCATCTTACCTTTACCCCCTTTGCTCCCTCCGTAGTCACATCTTCCAGTTCTACCTTACTATGGTGCAACACCTTCATAGTTCCTCCCCTTTTGAATTTCGGACACAGATTAACGCAGGTCAACACAGATTATTTATTCCGAATTTGTGCCTATTTTTTATACAGTTTTAAACAGAGAAGAAATTGTTTTTTCTGAAAATATCTTTTTCTCTTAAGTTCTCTCACAATCCCTGTTTATTTTTTCTTTTTCAACAGGGAACTCCTGTCTACCGTCAGGTAGAAAAGAGATTGCTTGCCTGCCGTTAGGCAGGGAAGAGATTCTTTTTTAAGCATTTGTGGTGTCAGGAGTTACCTCCCTGCCTGCGGTAGGCAGGCTGACACAGATGTGTCGCCATCGGGTCGCAGACTCGTCCACAGGATCCGTATGGATATGA
>JAYENM010000060.1:14575-21043 GCA_034722095.1 Caldifarciminota bacterium
AGAGGTAACTCCCGACGGCACGAAATCTCTTGTTCTTTGTGAACTTTGTGTTTATAACCAGTTAGATTGTAGTCGAGACGTCATTGGGTCATTGCGTCATTAAGGGGCAGATTATTAGATTGCAGATAAACAATGACCTAGTTACCTAATAACTTAATTACTATATTTCTATCTGCGTTCATCTGTGGTTAATTTCTTTAACAGGAAAATTTAATCTTTCTATTGAAACTGCCATGCCAGTCTTTTCGTCAATTTTTACTATTACTCCGTTAAATCTCTCGCCTCCTTTTGCAATCTGCAACCTTTTTGGAATGCCATATATAAATCTCTCTATTGCCTCTTTTGGTCTTGCCCCTATTACAGAATTAAATGCCCCTGTCATACCAACATCGGTTATAAAGGCGGTTCCTCCGGGAAGTATGCGTTCATCTGCTGTCTGTACATGTGTGTGTGTGCCTATTATGGCGGATACCTTTCCATCAAGCCAGAATGCTAATGCCTGCTTTTCAGCAGTTGTCTCTGTATGGAAATCTACAACTATTATCTTTGTTTTCTTTCTTATATTGATAGCTTCTTTGAGTCCCGTTCTGAAAGGACAGTCTATGACAGAATTGACAAATGTCCTCCCGAGCAAATTTATGACACCAACCTTTTCATATATGTACGACCCTGTTCCTAAAACACCCTCTGGATAATTGAGTGGACGGAGGACATCTCTGTTTTCTTTTTTGAGGTAAGGGATTATCTCCTTTTTGTCCCAAATGTGATTCCCTGTAGTTATACAGTCTATTCCAAGTGACTTCAATTCGCCCACCACCATGGGAGTAAGCCCAAATCCTCCTGCTGCATTCTCACCATTGGCAATCACAAAATCTATATGGTGTTTATCCTTCAGAAGAGGTATCACACTGGAGCATACCGTCCTACCGGGTCTACCATATATATCGCCTATAAAGAGTATCTTCATTTTGCGAATTGTACAGCCCGTTTTTCCCTAACTACGATTACCTTTATCTGTCCGGGATATTTTAATTCTCCTTCTATCTTTTTGGCAACTCTATCTGCAAGATCCTGTACCTCTTCGTCCTTTATTGCCTGTGGTTCTACGATAACGCGAATTTCTCTTCCTGCTTGGATAGCGTAAGCCTTGTCCACACCCTTAAATGAGAGAGCAACTTCTTCTAATTTTTCCAACCTTTCAACATATGCTTCAAAGGTCTCTCTTCTTGCACCAGGTCTTGCGCCGGATATTGCATCTGCTGCTTCAATTAATACAGCTATCGGGGATAGAAACTCCACCGAGTCGTGGTGTGACGCGATAGCATCCACTATTTCCTCACTTTCGCCATTCCTTCTGGCAATTTTCGCTCCTATCTCCTGATGAGTTCCTACCTCATCCTGGCTTATTGCTTTGCCTATATCATGCAAAAGCCCCGCCCTCTTTGCAATCTCAGAGTCAAATCCGAGTTCCTGTGCCATAAGGCTTGTCAGATTTGCTACCTCTTTTGAGTGTTCCAATACATTCTGTCCATAACTCGTCCTGAATTTTAATTTTCCAAGCAGTTTAACGAGTTCAGGTGAAAGTCCTTTTATTCCCATTTCAATAATAGTTTCTTCTCCCACCTTTTGGAGATATGCCTCTATTTCCTTTTTTGATTCCTCATAGATCTCTTCTATCCGGGCAGGATGAATTCTGCCATCTGTTATTAGTTTCTCAAGTGCCATTTTTGCAATTTCTCTTTTTATAGGATCAAACGAAGAAATTGTAACAACCTCGGGCGTATCATCTATAAGTAGGTCAACACCAGTTGCGAGTTCAAATGCTTTAATATTTCTGCCCTCTCTGCCGATTAGTCTTCCCTTCACTTCATCCGATGGCAGATCTACAGTTGTTACAGTTGATTCTATGGTGCGTGCCTGGGCATATCTCTGAATTGCGAGCGTTATAATTTTCTTTGCCTCTTTTTCTGCCTCTCTGTTTGCCTTTTCTTTGATCTCGTATATCTTTTGCATTGCCTCATGCCTTGTCTCATCTTCAAGAGTCGCCATAAGGGCTTTTTTCGCTTCTTCCTTTGACATACCTGCTATTCTCTCAAGTTTTTCTCTCTCCTCTGATAACAATCTCTCAACTTCCCTCTCCTTAATCTCCAGCTGGCGTTCATTGGATAAAACAACCTTTTCCCTTCGTTCTAGTTCCCTTTCCTTTCTTGTTATTAGATCACCTCTCCGTTCTGTATTCTTCTCTTTTTCCTCAAGAGTACGTTCTCTCCGCTCCAATTCTCTTGTTTTGTTACTTGTTTCCTGTTCAAATTCGGTCTTTCTTCTGGTCCATTCAGCCTTTGTATCAAGTTCTGCTACCCTCCTATATTTTTCGGCCTCTTTCTCTGCCTCTTTTATGATTCTTTCTGCCTCTTTTTCTGCTTCTATTCTCTGTTTTAGAAAGGCAGCCCTTGCAAAATAGAAACCTATTATTACACCTGCTGTTATCGCCACAATTCCGATTATTACTGTCGGCATTATCGTCATAGCTCCTCCTGGTTGAAGTGCTTCTTAAATTGGTAAATAACTCATAAAAAAAAGGGTTCTCCGCCAGTTGCCGTGTGACACTTCATCCTATGAACTCTAAACTCAGGTGGGTATCCCTTTCCCTCACCTTAGCGAGAGAAATAAGGACCCCCGATGTTTTGGTGTTAGCTCAGGATTTAGGTGTCATCACGAGCACGACAGGGAACCCTTTTTAATTCTTTCAAGATTGGTAATGCCCCTTTCTATCATTCGTATAAACTCTTCGTTTTTTTGCCTCTCCTCCATGAGTTCGTCAGCCAGATTCAGAGAGACAAGAAGGGCAATATCAGGAAGAGATTTTATCTTGCTTAACCTACCTATCTCTTTGTACTTGCTATCTACATAATCGAAAACCTTTTTTGCATATTCATCACTCTCTTCCTTATAATCGAGCTCATACTCTCTATCAAATATTTTTACCTTTTTTTTCATTGTTTAAGGGTTTTCCCTGGGTGCCGAGAAGGATATCAATGTTTTCCAATACGCCTTTCAATTTTTCTATCGCTTTCGTCTCTTTTCCCATAAGTTGTTTGTTAACTTCTTTCAAGTGTTTATTTTCTTTCTTTAATTTACTGACAATCTTGCCTATTTCATCTATTTTTTTGAGTAGATCCATAATTGCCAAAGTCAATTTACTTGTCTCTCAATACCGCATCATACTCTCTGAGCAGGTCACTTGTTATTGAGGCAACGATAGGGTCTATATCTGCCTTTTTTAATGTGCAGTCTTTTCCTCTGAAACAGAACCGCAGTCCAACAGCTACTTTATCCGAGGGTATCTCGTTGCCTTTATAATAGTCAAATATTGTCAGATTCTCAAGGATATCAGGGCTCTTTTTTCTTGTAAAGTCAAGAATAGCAATAGCAGGTACTTCCTTATTAACAAGTATAGATATATCTCTCATAATACACGGGAATTTGGATATCGGATTATACATATATCTTCCTATGGGTTTAAGTCTGCTTATATCAAGTTCTATACCATATACTGGAAAGTCGATATCCAGCTTTTTAAGCATCTCATGTTTAAACCTGCCCATATATCCCAAGATGTTCTTCCCAAGTTTTATGCTGCAGCCAGGATCGTAATTCTGGGTGCAAGAGGACACAATATTCCACCCTTCAAGGTTGATTATTTCAAACATTGCCTCCAGTATCCCCTTCAGGTCAGCAAAATCTACATCTCCGGATGTCCATAAGGGATCTCTTGCCCTTTCTCCTGCTATAATGGCTGCGAGTTCAGTGTGCTCAATATTTTTATTATTCCGATTAAATACTCTACCCACCTCAAATATACGGAGATTGGCGGTCCCATATGACTTATTGTAAGCAAAAACAGAGAGAAGTCCTTCTATGATATTGGTTCTGAGAGTATGCATATCTTCCCTCATCCAATTCGTGATTTTAATATCACCATTTCTGACGAGAGGCAGTGTATAGACTTCGTTGAAACCAAGTGTCACCATGGCGTCCTTTATTTTGTTCTCAAAAGACTTTTCTTCTTCTATTATAAGAGAGGATGGCATCTCGGGTGCAAAATTATCATAACCCTTGAGTCTTGCAATCTCCTCTATTAGGTCGACTTCAAAGGATATATCCCTTCTGTATGATGGAATTTTAATCCGTTCATCTTCTTTTTCGAATCCGAGTCTTTTAATACAGACGAGGATTTCATCTTCTAACAGAGAGGAGCCAAGTATCCGATTAACAGATTCTGTGGATATTTTTAGCGATTTCTTTTCAATCTTACGAGGATACTCGTCAATTATACCTTCTGATTTTGCCTCGTAATGATCCTCTAATAGTGTCATCACCCTGTATAGTGCTATATCCGTCATCTCCACATCTCCTCCCCTTTCAAATCTATAGGATGCCTCCGTAGAAATTTCAAGTTTTTTACCTCCTTTCCTTATTATTATGGGGTCAAAGTATGCACTTTCTATCAGGACATTTTTTGTGGTATCCGTTACCATTGTGTCACTTCCACCTATAATTCCGGCGACCGCAACCGGTGTTTCTTTGTCACATATAAGTAGCACATCGTCTGGCATTTCCCTCTTTATACCATCAAGTGTCGTAATGAACTCGCCTTTTTGGGATGTTCTTACATCAATATTCCCCGATATCTTATCGAGGTCAAAAATGTGTATCGGTTGTGCGGTCTCGTACATAACATAATTACCTATATCGGCAATATTGTCCTGTGGGATAGAACCAGCTGCTATAAGTCTTTCTTTGATCCACCGGGGTGTTTCCTTTGCCTGTATATTTCTTACAACTCCGCAGGAGTATCTACAGCATGAAGTGGAATTGTCAATTCTTACACTGATACTATCCAATTTTTTATAGGAGGTTTTATATTTTGGGAGTTTTAGTTTTTTATTCAGGAATATTGCGACTTCCCTTGCTACTCCCCACATTCCAAGCAGATCGGGTCTTTGAGAAGTAATTTCTATGTCAAATATGGTATCATCTCCAATTTGCAAGATCTCCTCTATCTCCAGTCCCATATTAGAGAAGAGATTGGCAATTTTACGGATATCATCTCCCGTGTCTACTAGTTCTCGAAGCCAGGCAAAACTAACCCTCATAGTTTAAGTATAACATATTTTTTTTACTTTGTCAACCTTTTTTCTTTGTTTTTTTGACACAGATTGACACAGATTTTAGATAACAGATTGTAGATTGAAGATTATAGTATCGTCGCGGCTGGGAAGATGCTCCCACAATTACATAATAACTTAATAACTCAATTACTTAATAACCCAATGATGTAATGACCTATTTACTCAATGACTCAATAACTCAACGACCCAACGACTTTTTGGAGGTATAGCCAAAATCCAAAAGATGTATGTTGCCACAACTAACAATACCAAATATGGGAACTTGTGGTGATATCCACAATGTATCGTTCAACTGATGCATAACGACCCTCTTGCTCGCCACAATAGTATCTTTCGTCTGTATGGAGAATTGTTCGAGCATATTAAAAGACGGACGGTTCACATCTAATAAGTCATCATTACATCCAGTAATACTATCAATGGTTCCATTGTTTACCAGGGCTGTTATACAATATCCATCACCAGCCATTTCAAGTAAAAATCTTTCGTCATCTTCCATACCCTTAATAGTGTAAAGCACTGTATCTTTACCTATTTGGTAGACTGTCCAGTTACCAACTTCCCATGTCTTATAGTGGGGAGTTCTGTTACAGGCAAGCAGAAGGAGCGGTATCAGATAAGTTCCTGTTTTATTCATTTGTTTTCAAAGTCTTCATTTAGTGAAGATAATTCTTTGAATATATTGTAATTGACCATGTCGAGAGAGATAGGTGTAATAGATATATAACCGTTATCTATTGCCTCTACATCGGTTTCTCCATCGCTTAAAACATGAATAGGTGTACCTCCTATCTCGTAGGAGGATTTATGGGTCGTTATGACATTTTTATAAGACTTTTTCCCAAGTTTTGTTATTTTCATTCCTTTGGGCTCTGGTGGAACATTGACATTTAGAAAAAAGCTATCAATGTCGTTTTTTTTAACAGATGTAATGAGTTTGAGTATGACCTCGAGAGTATCTCCAAAGTTCCTGTGTCCCGTGATCGAGATAGCAAAAGACGGAATCCCATGTATTGCTCCTTCAAGTGCAGCGCCCACTGTGCCGGAGTATGTTATATCAAAGCCAAGATTTGGGCCTACATTTATGCCCGAGATGATGAGGTCCGGCTTCTCATTTAATATTGAATTTACACCAAGCACAATACAATCTGTTGGTGTTCCAGCAACTCCATACATACCATTCGAAATCTGTTTCATCTTGAGGCGTCTGCGAAGGGTTATAGAATGTGAACACCCGCTCATCTCCTTTAAAGGAGCAATTACCGTCACATTGTGC
>JAYENM010000061.1:0-4204 GCA_034722095.1 Caldifarciminota bacterium
TATCAAACACTCTAAAAGCAAGAATCGAAGCAGAGAAAAAGGGAATACCTATTGAACAGAGAGAAGATAAGAGACCGCTAACAGATAAACAAATGGCAAAAGAAGCAAACAATGAAGAAATTATAACTGGTAAAGTAAACGGAGTAGATTATTATACAAATGGTAGATTTATGCTTAAAGGGAAACTTGAAGATGTTCCTATATCACAATTAAAACCAGAACTTGAGAAAGTAATCCCAGAAGGGGAAGGAACTAAAATTGAACCTGTAATATTCTCACACGAGAAGGGTAAAGTTTTTGATTTAAACCTTGTATGGTTTGACAATAAAGTACCAATTCAAGAACCTTATTATGATTTTATACTTAAAAAATTCCCAGAGGCTGAATTTAGAAGTGTAGAAAAAATAGACCCTGAAAATCCAGTACCGGAAGCACCAATAAAAATATATGAGAATAATAAATTTGTCGGGTTAATAATGCCTGTTAAAATTAAGAAGGTGAATATACCTGAGAATGTCTCAGGGAAGGAAAAGCCTAAAACAGAAGTCGGAGAACCCCAGGCACTCGAAAGACCTAAGCCAATAACAGAAGCAAGTTTATTTGAGGAAGAACCTCAAGCCTTATCTGCTAAACAATGGGAAGTCAAGATGGAAAAAGAACCTACTATCCCAAAAAAGATAAATAAAACACAGATAATGAACTGGGCGGGTGAGACCTTCGGTATTCCTATAAAAAGCAAGGCAACCCATAAATGGAAATCAGCAGGGACATATTATCCCAAACAGCAGATTATTAGGATGGAAAAATGGGGAGAACTGTCTGTTCTTACTCACGAAATAGCTCACGATATTGACGCTAAAATTATAAAAGCAACTAAAAAGAGATGGAAAAATATTAATAGGGATATTCAAACTGAATTAGCCGATTTAGATTATGACCAGAAACAGAGAAGAACAAGTGAAGGGTTTGCTGAATATATGAGACATAAACTCACTACTGGTTTAGCCGAAGAAAAAGCACCTGCATTCACTAAATATTTCAATGAGGAAATACTGCCTCAATTCCCTGGACTAAAGAAGAATTTAGATATATTTAAAGAGAAATTAGATATATGGAATAAACAGGGTGCGGAAAATAGGATAATCGAACATATTGATTGGAAAGGAGAACACACTAAAACAAGAGGTATAGGGGCAAAACTAAAGAAAGCTCTTGAATGGGTTAACGTAAGATTTAATGATGAATTTTATTTCCCTCAAAAGATAACCGCTGAGATAGAGAAGGTTATAGGGAAGAAATTACCGCCTTCTAAAAATCCGGCTATTATGATGGAATATTCCAAATCGAAAGCGGGGGCTATTGCCAGGACTTTTGTAATGGATAAAGCAATAGATGAAACTGGCAACGTTATTGGAGATGGTTTAATTGATGTTTTAAGACCTATATCTAAAAGCGAGATGAAGCAATTTATTTCTTATGCTGTATCAAAAAGAGCTGTAAATCTATCAGGAAGAGGGATAGAAAGCGGTTTTGATATTGATGACGCCAAATTTATTATTAATAAATACAAAGATAAAGGCTGGGACGAAACAGTAAATGAATTAACTAAATGGTCTAATCACGCTTTAGATTGGCTGGTTAGGGCAGGTGGATTAGATAAAGAAACAACTCAAATAATGAGAGACCTTAATCCTGTATATTTACCCTTTAAGAGAGCATTTATAGAAGAGGCAGGAGTATTTAAGGGGGCTGCTGGATATGTTGATACCGGGAAGGGAGTAAAGAGAATAAAGGGTAGTGGAAGACCCCTTATAAATCCTTTAGAGTCTATGGTAACTCAGATGAGGGAATTGGTTGCAAAAGCACAGAAAATAAGAATTGCTAAAATATTTATTGATTTATCGGAGAATGAAGGGGTTGGCGGATTTATTACCAAAGTACCCGCACCAATGAAGGCTACAACTTTTAGCGCTAACCAGATAAAAGGGTATTTAGATGAAATTACCGGCGGAGAAGAGGGGATAACCAGTAGCAACGAATATAATGAGCTTTTAACAGTATTCACTCAGGATTTTAAATATAGCGGTAAAGAAAACATAGTATCTATATGGAGAGACGGTAAACAGGAATTTTACGAGATACACCCTGATTTATATGAAGCATTTAAAGGAGTAGACCCATTAAAACTTGGGCCAATAACAAAGGTATTTGCACCATTCTCTCGTATGTTGCGATTAGGAGCTACTGGATTAAAGCTATCTTTCGGACTGGCCAGAAATCCATTCAGAGATGCCTTTTCTTATGCAGTATTCTCTAAAAGGAATAATACAACCGTATTCGACCCGATAAAAGGTTATTACAAAGAAATGACTACAAAGCCCGGTGAACCTACCTGGAGATTTAAAAAGTTAGGTGGTGGTTTATCCGGGCAAATAGGACTTGATAGAGCTTCAGTACAAAATAGTTACGATGAAATGTTAGAAACAAGATTGGGAGCAATAGGAAAAGTATTAAAAGTAGTTAAACATCCGGTAAATACATTAGCTGACCTTGTATCTATAACAGAGATGGGGCCGAGAAGTGCAGAGATAGAGGCCTCTTATAAGAAATATACTTCTGAGAAGTGGAAAGAAAAACATCCTAACTGGACAGAAGAGGACGCTTTTATACAAGCCTTCTGTGACGCCCAGGATGTTACTGTTAATTTTACCAAGTCAGGGAAGTGGGCTAAACAGATTAACCAGGTAACAGCTTTCTTTAATGTAGCTATTCGTGGACCGGAGAAATTATATAGAAGTTTTAGGGAGAGACCGATACAGACCTTTGTTAAAGGTGTAATGTGGTGTTCTTTAATAGCGATAGGATCTTGGTATAAAAATAAAGATGAGGATTGGTATAAAAATCTACCGACTACTTATAAATATAGCAACCTCTTCTTTGAAATAGGTAAGGAAGTTTATAGATTACCAATACCTTTTGAACTTGGAATAGTCTTTATGGCTGCTCCCCAGGCAGTATTAGATACTTATTACAGTAAAGATGATAAGGCAATAGAAGGATTAATCAATTTAGCTAAAGCACAAATACCCGACCCGACTCCTTCTGTATTTGGCCCGGTTATAGATGTGGCAACGAATAAGAATTATTTGGGTGTTCCGATAGAATCCGAAGGTATGCAATATCTATATCCTACTGAAAGGAAAAGGGATTACACTACTAAATTAGCGGTTGCCCTGTCAAAAGGAATGGATGAGATAGGTATTAAGTTATCACCTATTCAGTTAGATTATATGATAGACAGTTATTCCGGCGGGTTTTTAAGGCAGTTTAGGATAACCGGAGAAGAATTATCTGACTTACCGGTTTTAGGGGATTTGATGTTAAGAGATCCGAATTACCCAAAGAGGCAGTTAAACGAATATTTCTCCGATTGGGAAGTATTAAAACAGAAGAAACAATCAGGGATTGCTACCAGGGCGGAGTTAAGGGAACTAAACAGGATAGATGGTTTTTATAAGACTTACAAAACGTTAGCTAAAAATATAGCAAAGGCGAAGAAGGCAAATAATCAGGCGCTTGTGGAGAAATATAGCAATCTGTTGAGAGAACGATTGGAAAGGTATGGTTATAAATAGATGGCTACATATACAAAAATTACAAAAGATACTTCGACTTATACCAAGACAGATAAAGCTGATGCAGGATGGTTTAGACAAGGTTGGTTTAGTAATTGGTTTGGGGGATTATATAGAAAAGTAAGTAAATCCCTATCAACTTATACGAAAGTAAATAAGGAGTGATATATATGAAAAAATTATTATTAGTATTATTCTTAATAAGTGTTATTACTATGACTGCTTTCGGGGTAGGTGGAACATACACTACGAATGATATGTTTTATCTCCCTGCATATGGTGCGTATGGCACAGATGAATACAACGAATATAATACTTATATGGAAATAGCGGATAACGCTATTAAAGCAAATACAGATAAAGACCTATCCTTATACTATCTAAAAACTGCTATCGACACGCAAGGCGAAGTTGAAACTATTTGGGGTGTTACGCTTTCTACCGATACTGAAAGAAATATTCTAACAAACCTTACCAACGCAGTAGACTCACCTTGTGTCGTTACAGGCGGCGTAGTTTCAGAAGGCACCGACACTGGCACATTTAAGGTAACTGCAATTACCGAAGCA
>JAYENM010000062.1:0-4164 GCA_034722095.1 Caldifarciminota bacterium
CTACAACCAAAGATAGTTCAAACCATAAAGACTGAGGAACAAAGTTAAAGGATAAAGGAAAAAGGTTAAAGGATAAATTACTTAATAGCTTTATCTACCATGATAGTATTACTTGACAATGATACCATACAAAAGATTGCTGCCGGCGAGGTCGTAGAGAGACCCGCATCCGTCGTCAAGGAACTCGTTGAGAATTCTATAGATGCGGGGGCGAAAAAGATATCCATATCCTTCACTGGAGGCGGAAAGAACTTTATCTCTGTAGCAGATGATGGCGAAGGAATGAAAGAAGAGGATGCAAAATTATCTTTTCTCTCTCATTCAACGAGCAAGATAAGAAGTATCGAAGATATAAGCACTCTCGCCACGCTTGGATTTAGAGGAGAAGCACTCTCAAGCATTGCAAGGGTATCAATAATGGAGATACATACGAAAAAAGAGGGAACTGAGGGTATCTATCTGAGAATAAGCGCTGGAAATGTTGAAGAGGTTATGCCGAGACCGCGCGAGAGAGGAACTACTGTAACTGTGAGGAATCTGTTCTTTAATGTGCCTGCAAGGAGAAAATTTCTGAAATCGGATTACCTGGAGGCAGAAAAGATTAAGACAATAATAACAGGAATTGCTCTTGTATACCCCGAAATATCTTTTTCTCTCTTTCACAATCAAAGTCTGACCTTGCACCTTGAAAAAATCACACCTGAAGAGAGAATAAAAGAGCTTTTTGGAGATGAAGTGGCAAGCGAGATGATACATCTGGAGTATAAAAAAAACAGTTTAAATCTCTCAGGTTATATATCTCTGCCAGAATATCTGAAAGAGAGAGGGAGATTGGAATACACATTTGTCAATAAAAGGCTTGTTAGGAGCGGTCTTATTCGAAGCGCTGTGAAAAATGCGTATGGGATTCCAACAAGAGAGAGAGCACCATCATTTATTCTTAATCTGTCTGTGGATAAGAACCTCGTAGATGTAAATGTTCACCCGAGAAAAGAAGAGGTCAGATTTGCAGACGATAATCTCATATACAGCATTATATTTAAGGCAGTAAGAGAGAGTGTGGGCATAGGAACAGAAGCAGAACTGCGAGAGAGAGGTTACGCATGGGAGATGGAACCAACAGCATTCTGGCAACTTCACAACTCATATATATTTGCACAAACGAAAACTGGTGTTCTCATAATTGACCAGCATGCTGCACATGAGAGGATACTTTACGAAAAGATTATGAAAAATAAACCCGCTTCGCAGAAACTCCTGTTTCCTCTGATAGTGGTTCTCTCCGCAAATGAATACGAGATTTTTATGAAGCTCAGGGATATCCTTACAAAGTTTGGGTTTGAAGTAGAAAAGTTCGGAGAGAGGACTGTAAGAATAACAGGTGTATCCTCTCTCTTAACGGATTTCACCGAAGATGAGTTCAAGCAGATACTCTATGAAATAAGGGATGCAAAACCATTTTCCGATATCGCCAGAATATTCGCCTGCAGGGGGGCAATCAAGCAAAAAGACAAATTAACTCCCGATGAAATGAATGCAATTATAGACGATCTCTTTGCAACCGAGAATCCTTACTTCTGTCCGCACGGCAGACCCACAATGATAAAGTGGAGTATAGAGGAACTTTCAAGGAGGTTCGGGAGGTAATGTATGCAGTTTTTTGCTGATCTGCACATACACTCTAAATACTCGAGAGCAACTTCAAAGAAGATGGTTCCTTCAAATATAGCAAAGGGAGCAAAAGAAAAGGGACTCTCTCTTGTCGCTACAGGAGACTTTACCCATCCTCTCTGGAGGGAGGAACTCAAATCTGCACTCACTCCTTACGCAGATGGAATATTCCTGTGCGACGATGTATATTTCATCCTTGAAACTGAGGTAAGCAACATTTATGTAAAAAACGGAAGGTTAAGAAAGATACACAATATTGTGTATGTTCCGTCCTTTGAAGACGCAGATAGGGTATCTAAAGCCCTTTCCAAATATGGTAACCTTGGCTCTGACGGAAGACCCATACTCTCGCTACCATCAGAAAATATGGTAGAGATTATTTTTAAAGCATCTAAAGATGCTTTTATCGTCCCTGCCCACATATGGACACCACATTTTTCACTCTTTGGGGCGTTCTCGGGGTTTGACAGAATTGAAGAATGTTTCGGTGAGAATACCAATCAAATATTCGCCCTTGAGACGGGGCTCTCATCAGACCCACCGATGAACTGGCGTATCTCTGCGCTTGACAGATTTACCCTTATATCTAACTCGGATGCACATTCCCCGCGTAATCTGGGAAGAGAGGCAAACTGCTTTAACTGTGATATTGACTATTTTGAAATAAAGAATACAATAAAAAACAAGGATAAGAAAAAATTTAAGTATACAATCGAGTTCTTCCCGGAAGAGGGCAAATACCACTATGACGGCCATAGAAAATGCGGGGTAAGGATACCACCCGATGAGGCGATCTATCACAACAATATCTGTCCTGTATGCGGTGGCAAAATAACTATTGGGGTTCTGCATCGGGTACATCTTCTATCTGATAGAAAAAAAGACGCTCCGATGCCCGAAAATGCAATACCATTTAAACATTTGGTCCCATTAAGAGAGATAATAAGCGAGGTATTATCGGTGGGTGTTGAATCTGTGAAGGTCGAAACAGAACACTACAAACTCATAAACAAATTTGGAAATGAATTTGCTTGCCTCATTGATGCGTCGTATGACGAACTTGCATCCATCGCAGGAGATAGACTTGCAGACGCAATAATAAGGACAAGAGAAGGCAGGATAAGCGTGCTGGCAGGATATGACGGAGTATATGGAGAGATAAGTATTGTTAAGGGAGAAAAGGAGAGAAAACAGTTATCACTATTTTAAATTTTTGCATTTTGATTCCTGCCTGCCCTGCCTACCGGCAAGCAGGCGGCAGGCAGGTTTAATTTTTGATATTACTATGGGGGTTATATGAAGTGGTTTATCGGAAATGATATTGGTATAGACCTCGGTACAGCAACAACATTGATTTATATAAAAGGAAAAGGCATTGTATTAAATGAGCCAACAGTTGTTGCAATCGAAAAATCTACAAACAGGTCAATAGCAATAGGAGTTGAGGCGAAGAAGATGCTTGGAAGAACTCCTGATACTATAACTGCGGTAAGGCCAATGAAGGATGGTGTTATAGCTGATTTTGAGATGGTTGAGGAACTGTTAAGGGTATTGCTGTCAAAGGTGCAAGCAAGAGGACTTTTCATAAGGCCGAGGGTTGTGGTATCAGTTCCTTCGGGTATAACAGCAGTGGAACATCGCGCGGTAAGAGATTCCATAGAACATGCAGGGGCAAGGGAGGTATACCTCGTCCCCGAACCGCTTGCTGCTGCTATAGGAATAGGTTTACCTATTAATGCACCATCAGGCAACATGGTGATAGATGTTGGAGGCGGTACGACTGAAATTGCGGTTGTAGCACTGTCTGACATAGTAACAAATGTCTCCGTGAGAATAGCAGGAGATGAAATGAATGATGCTATCATACAGCATCTAAAGAAAAAGTATAACCTGCTTATTGGAGAGGGAACCGCAGAAGATGTGAAGGTAAGTATAGGCTCTGCTCTGCCATTCTCTAATAAGGACGATGAAATGGAGGTTAAGGGAATAGACCTTGTTGCAGGACTCCCAAGAACCGTAAAGGTAAATTCAGAGGAGATAAGAGCCGCACTCCATGAACCTCTGGAAAGAATAATCGCATCTGTGAGGGATGCACTGGAAAAGACTCCTCCAGAACTTGCATCAGATATTGTAGAATCCGGAATCGTTATGACTGGAGGCGGTTCACTTCTGCGGGCTCTTCCTGAACTTGTCTCAAAAGAGACCGGGCTTCCCGTAAAACTTGCTGAAAATCCAGTTGAATGTGTGGTTAAAGGCACAGGCAAAATATTAGATAATTTTGAATATTACTATAAAATTTTGTTAAGAGAGAGAAGGGTAAGATGAATTCTGACAGGAAATTTCTGATCCTTATATCTATATCGATACTTTTTATAATAGGGGGAGGGACCCGATCTGGTAAAAGATTTCAACTTGGTTCTGCCAGGATAATATCAAATTTACAGAAACCGCTAACTTCTATTGCATCCATCTTAGATGCAAGACGCGAAAACC
>JAYENM010000063.1:0-4156 GCA_034722095.1 Caldifarciminota bacterium
GTAGCAAGCTACTGCCTGCCTGCGGTAGGCAGGCACTCCAATAGCGCAATCTAAAGATTGCAGCTACCAATTCTCCCAGTGTGGTAGCCGCAGACTTTAGTCTGCGAGAACAACATTTCCACGCAATCTAAACTGGTTGTGCAAAAACAACTGTACAGCAAGCCTGTCTACCGATCCCTACGGTCATACGACCCGTATGGGATCCGTATGGACAGGTAGATTGGAGTTAATCCGTTAGGATTTTAGATAAATGGTAGCACTATGCAATAGTGCTCCATAAAAGGCTTACGCCTTAATTCCAGGAGTTAATCCGTGAGGATTTTACGCCTTAATTCCATCACAATCGACATTAAAAGCTCTCCTGCGGACAACCACTCACAGAGCCGTATGGCAAGGGTTGTCCCTACACTGTAGGGACAAGGTTTATTCCTATCCGCAACATGGGAAAATCACATTTTTGCACAGCCTGTAAAGATTGCGGTTACCATAATATGACACTATCGTAAAAGTGTCATTTTTCTGACTTCTGATGAGTTTGCGGTTACAAGTTTGCAAAAATATACACTTGCTGGTAATTTTGCCCCGTATTCATCGGTTCCATTCCAGACTATACTTGTGAGTTGTGAATCGTGAATTGCGAATTGTCTTACAAGTCTGCCTGAGAGATCGTAGATACAGACCGAAGACCGAAGACCAGAGATTGAAGACTTTTTTATTTGTTGGTCTGAGGTCTTAAGTCTTATGGCTATGGTCGTTCTTGTAGTGAAGGGGTTTGGATGAACCCGCAGACTAAAGTCTGCGGCTACCTGTTCTGTTTCTGCCACTTCAGAAGGGGGTAAGACCGTGATAGTAAAACAGGTAGAATCAGAGAACCATGAATATCCTTCCTCTACAGGGCACATATATTCGTTATAGGTAGTTGGGATTTCAACCACTGGTGCCTTTAATCGGAATGAAAAATCTACAATCTGACCAGGAAGTGCCGGGAATTCGGCTCTTGTCAATCGGGTGGTAGAAATCCAGGAGGAATCATAAAAGGCACTTTCTCTATCCCTTGGAGATGCGGTGCCAAGTTGTGTAGAACTATCCCAGGCGACATCACTTAAATTTGTATACCGGATAAAACAATCAACTGATTCTCCAGATACCATAGTATCAGAGTAGTAAAAATCTGTTATCTCTCCTCTATACTCACCAACGGGTTCGCCACCGCCAATTTTTAGATATTCACCACTCGTTCCTCTTAAACACCAGCCAACGGAATCTTCATCGAAGGAACCTGGAAGCCATATCTCATACCAATCTCCACTACTATCAATAACTGCAAACCTCTGGCCTGTCCTTATAGTTGCGATGGTTGGATAGGATGCTCCCGGGCCTCTTTTTACAGCCAGGCTTCCTTTAAATGACTTCATCTCAATCCATCTTCGGTACTGGTCACCAATAAGGTAGTTTTCATTAAGACCTTTTAGAAAACCGAAGTTGTTATAGCCATTACCCCTCCATGAAGGAAGATGAATTCTATACCAACCGTTTCCTGTTCTGTCAAACGCAATAAAACAGTTGTTAGCCTTAACCAAGTCAATAACAGAGGAAGTAGAGTATGGTCCATCTCTTACGGGCGTACAAGAAGGGATAACCTTTACTACAAAGGGATAGCCCTCAACACCATTATAAAATCTCGGTGTGTAATTGGTAAGACTACTATAACTACGAACTCTGTATGAGACTCTCCAATCGATGCCTGATGATTCAACACATAATACCTCACCGGATGGACTCTCCTCTATACAGAGTATAACATGACTCCAGGGCCGGTTAAAGCAATCCCCGGGTCTTAAAGCACTCCAGTCATCATAGGCAGTAGAGATATCCGGAATCATTGAAGTAGCATAATGAGATGATAATCCCCAGCATCTTGAGACAAATCCAGAGCAGTCAACGCCTATAGCATAAGGACTTCCCAAATCATCGCAGCATCTATCACCACAATATTTTGGTACAGTTAAACCACCATCAAATTGTGGTATTGAGCTGAAGCCTCCCCATTTATAAGGAATTGCCTTGTTTTCTCCTACAACAAGCCATTCGGGTGTAGCTATCCCATTTCCATCTCTATATACGGTATCCCCAAATGTTAAATTAATACTGTCAGCAATAAATGTATGGGAGACATAGGAATCAGCAATGGATAGCATTAAATCGCGAGGAAAATTTTCCCCCGACTTTAAGGGAAAACTATTCCTTTCATCGATTGTGGGGAGCCACTTTTCTACGGGTGGAAAGCGATAATTTCCCTCAATTTCTGCTGCAAACCTGATGATTCTCAGTGAGTCTTTGCTCGTAAAGAGTTCGTATATTATGCCTTGTGGCGTAACCTGAAATTCACGAAAGATATAGGTATATGTGACAGAAGGAACAGAGATTTTCGAGATAAGTTCTCCATTTTTGGAATAGATTCTTATCTCTCTTTCGACCTTGATAGGTCTAATTTGTATAAGATACTCTATTAGAAGGTATATATTTCCATTCTCATCGTCGCCAATATACTGTAGCCCACCAATTTCTTTTTGTGTTTCAATATTGATTCCTTGAATCCTTGCATTGTATCTACCGAGTTTCTCTATAAAATAATAGTCTCCCTTTAAACCAGGATAACCCTTCTGGACGGCACCATTTATATTATAAGTATCACCTGAAATGTCAAGTATTTGCACATTTCCTTGTTTATCCGTACGTATTCCAACGACAGCCTTAATCTTTTCCGGGAAGGGATGGGTCTTTTTCTCCTTTCCTTCCTGCGAAAACTCTTCAACCTCCCTTCCTCCTGTTAAAATAAAGATATTCTCTCCATGAACCCAGATATCTCTTGAAAAGGGTGAAATTTCAAAAGCGTCCACGAATTTACCATCTTTTGAATATTTCTTTACGTTTTCGGACTCTGTATCAAGAAGATAGAAAATTTTTTCACCGAAATAGAAGCTTTGGGGACCCACAATTGCCCCTGGAGCTACTCTCAGCCCAACACTATCGAGAGGAATAGAGAACACGACCTCCGAACCATAATTAATAATAAAACAAATATATAAAATAATCATCACTCTTGTAGGGGTTCAATATATTGAACCCCTACGATATATTGAACCCCTACGATATATTGAACCCCTACAATATATTGAACCCCATATAAAATATTTTGCCAGGATTAAGTATATTGTTTGGATCAAATAATTTCTTTATCCCTTTCATTAACTCAATCTGTGTAGATTCAACAAATACAGGTAGGTACTCCATCTTTGACAATCCTATTCCATGTTCTCCAGAAACTATTCCACCGAGTTTCTTTGCTTCTTCATGAAGTTCTCTTCGTGCAGGTGGATACTTATCTTCCCAACCATTGGTTTCCTTCTCGTCTAACTTGCCATCTTTTGTTCCTACCTTCATAAGGTGTGTATGGACATTGCCATCTGCTGCATGACCATAGGTGGGTAACCAGGTATCATATTTTGCAGAAATTTTGTGTACTTTAGCCATATACTCTACTATTCTTGCGGGTGGGACAGTAATATCTAATATTTCAATAGTCTCTCTCTTTAGCGCTGAATAGATGTTACTTCTTATATCTAAAATATTCTGCTGCTTCTCTTTAGTATCAGCAAAGGCAATGTCATCTAAACTTCTTACGTTATGTTTTATACAGATGCTAGCAATAGATTCAGATATGCCAAGAACCTCTTCTTCACTTGTGCCGTCTACTATTATCATTAAATATGCATTACCCTTACAGGGCCAATTCTTATTTAATAGGTCTTCAGTGGGGGGGATAACATCATTTTCAATGAATTCAACTGCTAAGGGTAGAACTTTGTTGCGTATTTCCGGCACAGTCATTATTGCATCCTCTAAACTATCATATGGAACAATAAGCGTATACATAACAGGTGATTTTGGTAAAAGATTTATAACCGCTTTAGTTATGATACCAAGTGTGCCTTCAGAACCTATTATTAGATTCAATAAACTATAACCTGTACTGGTTTTCATATACTTCCCACCCATAGTTATTATTTCCCCCTGTGGTAGAACAACTTCCAATCCTTTAACATAGTTTCTTATCCCTCCGTATTTTACAGCCCTTGCCCCGCTTGCATTGGTG
>JAYENM010000064.1:0-4150 GCA_034722095.1 Caldifarciminota bacterium
TCTGCTCTCAGTAAAAATTTCGTCCGGTATAAACTTCGTCCCGCTTTTTTTGCCTCTTAACCCTAAACCAATTATGAAATCGCGTAACTCTTTATCTTTTATCCGATAATCATACCGTGACTTATGACTTATCTTTTCTACGTTCTCTTCTATCTGTTCCAACAATGTTTTGTTCGCGCAAGCCACAAAAACTGATTTGCAAAACCAACCGTCACCCAACCACACGCCGAGCATGAACATCAACCTGCTCGCAATTTTCTTTTTTCCCGGTATTTTAAATTCAGGAGAATACAGGCTATCTTTACCTATGACCAAGTTTCGCGCTTCCACCCAACCTCTGTTCACCGTCCATATTTTGTGGTCAGGAGTACAAACCAACTCATAACCACTACGGGTTTTTATCTTTAATACTTCACGTCTGCCCTGTTTGTGGGTAGCGACAACTTTACCTTTTACCCGCAAATAGTTGTCGTGTGTCGTCCAGACAGTATCACCGACTTTGATATTTTTTATCTGTATCCATCTGCCGTCACTTAACAATACGCGCTGCGTGCCTTCTATGCAAAAATCGCCCCACCAACCTTCACACGTCTTGCTGGGTTGTTCATACGATAAAATGTCTAATACCGATTTACCGTATTTCCCGCTGCATATGTATTCCGTGGGTATGCCCTGGTTGTTCCGCTTGAACGTGTATTTGCCTTTCGGCCACCATTCTTCTATCGCCGGGATGATGACTTTACCTATCATCTTAGCATAATCTCCGCCGAACATCCTGCCTTTCACCGATCGCCTGTATCTACGCTTTTTCGGATACCAGTCAGGATATTCTCCAAATAAATGAAATCCCGCTTCCACTACGTTCGATACCGTCTTTCCTGACCTGTTACTCCCGAACAACGCCCGCACCGACGCTAACGACGTATGGAACTCGTATTGCGGGCATCCTTTTATCTCGTAACTCGGTTCGCCTACCGGGTTCAATACTCTCGGGTTGCCTGTCTTCTTGCATAACTCACCGTCGCAATTACCGCTGTGCGGCCAGTAGTATTTCAGGGGATTCGCTTTTATCCTCCCCCTCAACTCCCTGTCTATCTGCGACTTTTGTTTCAGCAACCGCCGATATTCGTCGTCCATTACGATACTGCTCGATCTCAAACGTGAGTTTTCTGTCATACTCCAGCAGTTCCTCCGTGCTCTGTTCCGTCATCGGCCCCGTGTCCGATAGCATACTTAATAAGTCCGGCCGTTTCTCTACCTCGTCTCGCGCTAAAACTTCCAGCTCTATTAACCGCTTTAACAACGTGGTGTATTTCGTCCATCCTTTCGCCGGCACTAAACCATTTCTCCCGCATATAGCGTCTATACTCCGTTTCAACCTCACTCGTTCCGCGTCCATGTCCAGTAACCGCACTTTCTTGTGCGCTATGTCCACGTCCATGAAATTAGCGTAATATTGTTGTTTGTGTTTCTCGATTAAATGTTTGTTGGTAGGCGACTTGATTAGCATCCTGACGTTGTTGGAGTTAACGCCTTTCTCCTTCAAATGCGGGCGTTCCTCCAGCACCGTCTCCGCTACCTTCTTCCACGGTAACCCTTCCGCGTGTAACTTACAGATGTATTCTATGTCTTCCGGGTTCCGTATCTTCTGCATCGGATGCAATTCGGATACCTCCTTAAAATAAAAAACGTTACACAGTCTCCCCATGTAACGTTTGCCTTCATCCCCTTCTGCGTCTCAACGTTTACTTAGTCTATTTAAGTATAACGGTTATACCTTTATTGTCAAGTTTATATTTTCAAAAGGTTTTTAGGGGCGGATTTTCAGCACTCCATTCTCAAAGCTTTTTCGGGGGGCGGTTTCTGGGGGCGGACTCACTCTCACTCACTCGAGTAGGTTGAACCATGTATATATATCCCCTCGTACCCAATGGGGAATTTCTCTTTTCAGAATCCAGATAATATGTAATCAAATCTTACTTTATATCACTATCCCTATCTCTGAAGACGCCGCGCGACACCCTCCCACACCTCGGCCGGGCGAAAGAAGCATAAACATACAACTCTAACGGGGTATTTGGCGCTCTGACAGGGCAAGGCTGAACGATTGGCACACAGGCAGGGCAAGGAGGCAGGGCAAAAGAAAAGCCCCGGAGAGACGCCTTAGAACGCCTCCCAGGGGCTATGATGTGAGAGTAGTTAGCTGACACACATTGCTTGAGCTGTTGCCTGATGCAAAACTTTTGTCCCAAAGCTCAACGCTTGCAACTTTTCCCTGGTCAGCCCCAAGGTGTCAAGCGCCTCTTGCGGATCACCCGTTATGCAGAACTCATGATTGCATAATTCGTAAGTAAGCGCCTCCCTCAAGAACTCCTCACCCTCCAGCGCCTTCTCCATTTCAACGCTACTCCGTTTGAACATCTCATGAAACGCCTTAGATTTTGTCTTCAGGATATACCCTCCCCAGGGCAATGAGTATATCTTCGATGTATCATCGGCAGTAAGCCCTATCTTTTCCATGCCTTCGCGGAACTGCTCATTGTTAAAAGCAAAGAATAGCCCCTCAAACTCATTCAGCTCCTTTTCCTGTTTCCGTTTCATTTCCTGGTATGTCATTTCGCCCCCCTTTTTGTTAATTACTTAATAAGTTTATCCACCTCAGTTATAGCTTGACGTAACAAATGGTTTATAGGTGTCCCAGTCTTCCCCCGCCAAGTATGCAAGATTAACATTTCAGCCTCGCCCAGTTTATCGGCCGGCCATTGATATTTACTTACCTGTGTCATTTCGTCCTCCCTTCCATTTTATTTAATCCCAGAACTTGTCAATTTTTAATTTAGCTGTTTTGTTATATTCTGTTACTGCCTCCCATAAAGTTTCATTGCATAAATCATGCCAAGGATGTTTGTAAATTCGCAAAACCCAATCTTTGAAATCCTGCTTTGCGATAAATTGAGCGTAACTCTTTGGATTGATAAAAGTTTTTTTCATTTCGTCCCCCTTTTTGTTAATTACTGAAAATCCCTGATATACTTGTCCCACTCCACCATTTCCAGCGGTATGACCTGCCCCATGTCCAAGTCATACGCTGTGTCATCCCCCTCGATGTACTCGCAACCGTTGCCGTATGTAGTCTCATAGACTCCTGACTTCATTTCGTCCCCCCTTGTCCTTGCTAACAGTTTTTAAAATTTTCAATCGCCTTGTCCCTCGTTGCTCCAAAAATCTTTTTACGAATATCAAAAGCAATATATCCTTTCTTTCTTTTTGTCGTTGGGTATCCCCGATCAGACAAATAAAAATAAAACATTGTTTTTATTGGATACCCATAACCGTTATCTTTTTCTCGCCATCTTTTCAATACTTTTGCTTCTCTTTCTTTTGCTATGGTATTGTGATATTTTTTTACTTGTAATATTTTCATTTCGTCCCCCTCTCCATAATCCTTTCCACTTTTTCCAACTCTATCAACCTGGCAACATTGTCATAAGGATCCGCCCTCAAAGCCTTGTCAATGGCCAGTAAACGGTGAAGTTCCTTTTTTCGCTGTGCTATGTAAAACATCAATTCCGTCATTTCGTCCCCCCTTGTTTCACCTCAACGCCCACATCACAATATGCCCTATCCAGTATAAGGCTATCAGTTTTATTGTTAATCGCACCACAATTCACCCCCTTCCGCGCAAGCTCCCCCAGGAACCGCGCTAACTTCTTGTTACGCCGCAACCGGCCGTATGTCATTTTATTCCACCTCCCTTCTTTGTAATTATTATTGTCATGATTATAGTATACACCACAAATCCCTAACCGTCAAAAAACCAGTTTTTCTATCTTTTTTAGTCATACTGACTTACATAGATATCTCTCTCTCTCTCGTCCTTTTATTCTGTTAGGAACTAACTCTTTTTTTATATCGCTAAACCTTTCAGACATACTGCTTTACGTCTACCTGCTGCCATTCAAAACACGATTCTACCTTTCAACGATAGATATATACTATAATATATATATAATAAGAATTGTTATAATGTTAATTATTCTTATAATAAAACTATTTACTTCTTCCCAGAACCTCTCTTTTGTTTTTCGGTATTCTTAACACTTATTTCGTGTTAAAAGAATAAAACTTAACATCCTCTTAGAGGGGGTAG